>CALUIQ010000103.1 GCA_944320735.1 uncultured Bacteroides sp.
CTTCTATGGCGTAAAGGTAACGATTAGGGAAGAGACGGACAATATATGACGGAAGCAATTTGGCTTGCCAAATTGCTTTTTGTTCAACAAAACGGGGGAAATCCGGTTTGTAATCATTATCTTTGCAGTTACGAAACGGTTGTTTCCGAAATGGGCGTTTCGGAACTTGTAAGAGGAAAGGGTAAGAATATGAGATTTTTTGACAGGACAGAAGAGATTGCTTCCTTGCGCGAGATACGCGGAAGGGCCAAAGACAATGCCCAATTCACTGTAGTGACGGGGCGGCGTCGCATTGGCAAAACCTCCCTTGTGTGGAAAGCATACGAAGATGAACCTATTCTTTATTTTTTTGTCGCCCGCAAAGCCGAAGGAGACTTGTGTGAGGATTATCGGTTTGAAATAGAGAGCAAACTGGGAATCCCGACCATGGGACGTACGGAGCGTTTCGCCGATGTGTTCGAGTTCCTGATGAAGCTGTCCGTGGAGCGTCCTCTCACACTGTTCATTGATGAGTTCCAAGAGTTCTTTCGCGTGAATAAGTCAGTGTACAGTGACATGCAGCGTGTTTGGGACTTATACAGTCCGAAAGCCCGTATGAACTTGGTTGTCTGCGGCTCAATCTATTCCATGATGACAAAGATATTTAGGGACAAGAAGGAACCGCTGTATAACAGGCAGACACACTTTATGACCGTGCGCCCGTTTACCCCGGTCGTGCTGAAAGAAATCCTTGCGGAATACCATCCCGGCTACACGGCGGAAGACTTGTTGGCTTTGTACGCTTTTACGGGAGGTGTGGCGAAGTATGTGCAACTGCTCGTGGACGCAGGAGCAACGACCAAGGCAGCTATGCTCAATCACATCATAAAGGCCGATTCCATTTTTTTGGGAGAAGGGAAGGCTATTCTCATCGAGGAATTCGGCAAGGATTACGGGGTCTATTTCTCAATCCTTTCGGCCATAGCGAGGGGAAAGACCTCCCGTGCGGAAATAGAGAGCGTGATAGGCAGGGAAATTGGCGGCTACCTGACCAAACTGGAAAACGAGTATGAGGTCATTGCAAAGAAACAGCCCTTGTTTGAGAAAAGTTCCACCAAAAATATCCGTTATACGATAGAGGACAATTTCTTCACGTTTTGGTTCCGCTTTATTTACAAGTACAGCTATATGCTGGAGATAGAGAACTACGAGAGTGTAAAGACAATCATCAACAGAGACTACGAAACTTTCAGCGGCCTGATGCTCGAACGCTATTTCAGGCGTGTATTGATGGGACGACAGTCCTATACGCGTATCGGTGGATGGTGGGACCGCAAGGGCGAGAATGAAATTGACATCGTGGCCGAGAATGAGTTGAACGATGAGGCGACGTTCTTCGAGGTGAAGCGCAAAGCTGGAAACATCGACTTGGAGGTGTTGGAACAAAAGGTGGCTACCTTCCTACGTGCCACAGGTGAATTTAAGGGATATACCCTCTCTTACAGAGGGTTGTCAATGGATGATATGTAGTCATCTTTCGGAAAACGCAGTTATTTACGGCCTGTTTTTATAGGAAAACGCAGTTATTTAAGGTGATTTTTATAGGAAAACGCACCTGTTGTGTGGAGAAGCGTAAAGGACTACAGCCCCATTTAATGTGGATTGGAATCCCTGTAAAGTAGGGCTGTAGTCTTCATTCAAGAGGACTCAAGTATCACTCCCAGCCAGAAGTAACAAGACAAAATGTCGCGTCATGTATAACCAGACTGTCCATCGGATTATCTTGATTGTACAAAACACCTTCCATCGGACCGGCAATATAAGGAGCATGACCATAAGGCGAAGTATTAATAAACTTACCCAAAGATACTTTGAATGGACGATTGGGTTTCGGAGCATAGAATTTCCCATCCGTCCAGAAGCCTACGGCCGACTTTATATCATCAAAATGAGGTCCTTCAATATAATACCTTCTTCCCGCTACTAAAGTATCCAGCTGCATACTTAATACAGGAGCATTCTTAAAAGATTTGTGGTAATCATCGATAAAAATTACACGCCAACTATAAGCAAGCAATTTTCCTCCCTGAGTTACAGTTGAAGTCCAATCTATCCGCTTATCGTGGGCTACATTCTGTTCTATGCAAACATATTCATCATTGAGATATCCACGAAAATAGCTGTACACAGGTAACGGATCTTCCATAGTAGGTGCATTGTCCTCACTGCATGAGCTTATAAAAAGACATGTAAGCAGCATTGCTCCTAAGTACTCAATGCAATTTAATAGTTTTGCAATCATAATCTTTTTATCGTTTTAAGTGTTAAGATGAGGCAAAGTTAAAATAAATAAGTAAGTGTACAAAATTAAGTGATAATTTAGCGCACGGAGTGCGCAGTTACGAGCTACGAGTCACTGCATACGGGCGTAACTTGTAAGCGGGGCAATGCCCCGCTAAATTATTTAATAATTTTGTACATTTACTTATTTAAGGTGATTAGTAGCTGGTCTCTGTAGGGAGAAGAGTGACCATAACGTCCCCCGAGCTGGCACTAAATAGAGAATAAGTATTATTACCAGTTGAAGTAACTATCACCGGGTCGTAGAAATAGAAACTCAAAGTTCCCAAATCATCTGAACCAACTTTCCTTGTATATGTCATGACACTGGTTTCAGAATGTGTAGAAGAAAAACCATAACCCAATTTAGATGATAAATTAATCTCCCCAGCGTCGCCTCCACCGTCTAAAGAGAAGTCCGCTTTATTGGCATATTCGTTTACGATTGTTTTCTGAATTGTGTTCTCGCCTTCAGCATCTACTTCGTAAACCGCCATATGAATAGAAAGCGATTGTTGGGACAAATCCCATGGATTGGTAAAAACTAAATTATGAGATTTGTTTGTATCAATAAATTCTGGATAAACCCACTTAGAGACCAAGTTATCAGGATCCGTAGTATAAGTATTTGTAGCGCGATGGAACCAAGTTTTATTGTTGTGATGAATATGAATCTGAGTCAAAGCAAATAAATCACTCGGTTTGCAAGAAAGATGTATCTTCTTTTCCATTCCATCTTTATTCCCTTCCACAGAAACGCAAGAGACGAATTCTATCTCAAAAGCACCATCCGTCCAAATTCGCTCCAAGATTTCTTCTTTTGTATAATAGTTTTCCTTCTTGCTAAAAGATTCTACTAATTCGGGATCCTTCTCATCATCGCTTATTACCATAAAGGCAGTGCCATTGATTTTAAAACGGTAAAGTTTCTCTCTGATTTTCTTATTCAGCGTTCCCGGTTTGTTTTCTTTCGTAATGCCATAGTAAATGTAGTCTCTTTGGCAAGCAGAAGGAACATCTTTAAATTCATAATAAGCCTTTACAAGAGGATCATCTGAGTTTAATTGTATCCAACTCGCAGATTCTCCCGGTACAGGTTCCACTACTTGGTCGAATTCCGAATCACGTGTTTGAGGATGCTTGCTACCGTCATAGGCATCACTGATAAACTCATATCCCACACCATCTACTGTACGGGTAGCCGCATTGTTCACACGTAAACGTTCGTTATTCTTAATAACCAAGCAAGGAAAACCTGGAACTTCACCCACCGGCAATTGCCCGATGTTCTCGCCATTCGCATACAATGAGTTGGTTTCATCGTTGCGGCAAAATACGGCTACTTCATTACTGCTGGTATCCCAGTTTTGGGCATTGAATTCCCAGAAAAGAGTTAAATCCGGAACAAGGATGTTCAACAAAGGCTGCGATTTTTCGATGGCCTTCAATTCCTCCTCACTGCAATAGGACAACAGAATGTTGCGGAAAGTTTGCGCACCGGTTCCCGGAACAATTTTGTCCTTTACGAAAGGATAGAACACATCGTTGTCGTTGTCAAAGCGTGACAAGGCTTCTTTTCTGATGAATTGGCGCACTTCCT
This sequence comes from uncultured Bacteroides sp., assembly GCA_944320735.1. Taxonomy (GTDB): domain Bacteria; phylum Bacteroidota; class Bacteroidia; order Bacteroidales; family Bacteroidaceae; genus Bacteroides. The sequence continues at coordinate 3,920 of CALUIQ010000103.1, forward strand.
CACTCTCAGCAACAGCTTTTGACAGAATCTCTGCAAACTTGGTTTGCGCTTCAGCCGTAGTTAACTCAACCTGTACAGGTACATCGACAGGATTTTCTTCGACAAACAGATTGTCGTCTTGCGTACACGAAAACATCAATAACGCGCACGCAACAGTGCATAATACTTTTTTCATGCGATTAGTTTTTTAAGTTGTTAGTTTTTTATTTTAGATTTCGAAATCTCCACTTAAGCAAATACTGCCATACGTTATTTCTAATGTATAGCTTCCTTCACCTATATTTAAAGGCAAAGCCATATCTTCACCTGAAAAGAGGGTTACGTTCACTTTATACATTACATTGTTCCACTCATCTTTTATTGTAATCGTTGCATCCTCTATCGACATACGGGAATTTAGATAAAGGTTTTCTAAGTCATGAGAGGCGGTGATGGGGATAAAGAAAGGAGAACGTTTTTCTCTACCTACCCCATCTCGAACATAAGGGCTAACTTTTAAATGAATTATACTCTCTAATCTATGCTCTGTTTCTACCACCATCTCAAAAGGCTTAGTCATAGAAACAGAAGGCATACATACACACAATAATAATACTGCTAAAATTTGTTTCATATCGCTTATAATTTAAGAATGAATTTATACCGTAAAAATAGTGAGGTACTATGAAACAGAGTATAAAAAGAAGTACGCAAAAAATACGCATTTTCCCGTGCGTACTTTCTGCGTACCTAAATAAATTCCAAACAATCTATCTATTAAGAAGTTAAGATGCGTACTTTTATAAGTCTTGAACAAGTAAATCGCATTGCTTGGAAGACCCTTTTCTACCCGACAATTTTGTATAAAGTCGGGAACGAATGGAAGAAATGTCTTGCTTGGAACTAAAAAGAATGGTCGCCATCTGGGTAGGCGTAATGCCTATTTTGATTAATAAGCAAACTTGCAGTTCCTTATCTGAAATCTGAGAGTACAATTCTCTAAGTCTCGATGTAAAATTAGCGTATGCTTCGTCTATCAGACTTAGTAGCATATTCCAATCTCTTGAAGTAATGCACTTAGGATTTTTCTCGTTATTGGCTACTGCATAAAATTTGTTATATACATCCGTCTGGCATAAACTTTCTTTGGCCTTTCGTTGTATTTCCTGCACAGCTTTAATACGTTGATTCTCTTTTTCGACCTGCTCTCGTTTAGCTAACAATAAATCTTGACGTAGTAAGTCCTTATCTGTTTCAGCTTGTTGTAATTGTCGAGACAACATTTCAATCCGTTTCTTGTTTTCTTCTATTTGCTCTTGGCTGTATTGCTTCAACTTTTCTTGTTGGAGCTTTAACTTTTCCTGTTGGAATAACATCGCCTGTTCCTTCCGCTTGTATTTTTGCCAAAAAACAGCAAACAATAGCAAGAAAAATAACGCAAGCAATATCAAAAAGTATATTTGACGCTTATGCTTAGAATTCTCATATTTCAATAGTTTGTTTTCTTTCTCATATTTTTGATAGTTATATAAGGCATCAATCTTATTGATTGTCTCTGTCCGAATGCCCTGTTTTAGAGAATCATCATAAAGCATGTACAATTCATAATACTCCATCGCTTGAGAGATGTTATCTCGTTTGCGGGCTATTTTTGCCAATCCTTCATAAGCACTTGCTTTCTGAGAATACGAACCAAGAGATAATTTTTTCTTATAATAATAGACCGCAGAGTCAAATTGGTTGGTATAATAACAATATTCTGCTGTGTTATTGTAATACATAGGCATACTAAGCGTATCAACTGTTTGCCAAGCTATCTGAAGTTTTTCATGAGCCGCCGGATAATTGCCCCAATTCACATAAAATCCAGCCAACTCCCCATAGACCATACTTAATAATATACTATCCTTTATATGCACTGCCATTTCACTGGCTTGATTGTAATACCAGACGGCACTGTCTTGTTGTTCTTTCACAGCAAAAGCCCGACCAATATCCCGCAAGTCGAAGACAAGATTGGCACTGTCTTTCAGTATTAGGTCACATTGGTAAGCCTTGCGGAGTACACTGGGTATTTCATCATAAAGCTCTTGGTAGAAAAACAACGTTCCCATCTGACTATAGATGCGGCTCAATAGATTATAGTCCGTCAGTTTTTCCCGCTGCATAACGTCAATAGCCCGTTGGTAATACTCCAATGCGCGCGGCGCATCTTTCAGGTCACTGTACGTACGCCCGGCATAATACAAGGCTTCGGGCAAGAGACGCTTGTCACGACTTTTCTTGTAGTAATGCACGACCTTCAGGATAAGGCTGTCCGAGGTATGTGTAACGTAGGTCTTGTCATCGGCCTTTATCCGAAGCAGGTTATAATACATCCGGATGTCCTCCGGTTGGCGGTCGATACTGTCTGCCCAATCATACAACACAGCTCGTATGCTGTCGGGACATACCGACAACAAGGAATCGGCTTGCCGCAACAAGCGTTCGAAACGACGGTCGGCACGGCAGGATGCCAACAGGCCGACAATGATAGTCCCAAGAAACAAGTATAGAATAAATGGTCTCATGCGCGTCAACTGGTTTAGGGCACAAAGATAGGAAATATCTCCAAATGCGTGAGTCACATTCTTAGGATAGGAATAATACTTGAGTTTTTATTTCCTCTCAACCTTCTTGTTTCATTGATAAATTGTACTACCTTTGCGGTATCTTGAACTTGAAAATATGTAAAGAATATGCAGAAACGACATTCCGACCGCTTATCCTATTTTGAGGATTCGGCTTGTACGGCAAGAGAGTTTTATCTGCCTTACGTGGAAAAATTCCGTCCTATCGGTAGTGGAATGAGAATACTGGAAGTAGGTTGCGGCGAAGGCGGCAATCTGCTCCCTTTTGTCGAGCGGGGATGCGAGGTGACGGGCATTGACTTGTCCGCCAACCGCATAGCGCAGGCTAAGGATTTTTTTGAACGAAGCGGATGCAACGCACGGTTTATCCATGCCGATTTTCTTGCCCTAAAAGTTCCGCCTGAAGAAGAGCGGTATGACCTGTTGGTAATACACGATGTCATAGAGCATATTCACCCGAAGAGCGATTTCATTCGCCACGCTCATGACTTCCTGATGCCTGATGGCATCATCTTTTGGGGCTTTCCGGCTTGGCAGATGCCTTTTGGAGGCCACCAGCAAATCTGCAAAAGCAAGCTGTGTTCGCATCTTCCTTTCATCCATTTGCTCCCCAATCGGCTATACAATGGCATACTGCAACTTTGCGGGGAAAGTGAGGAATGCCGCAAAGAACTATTGGACATCAAACGCACGCGTATGACCATTGAACGGTTTGAACATCTGTTGGCAATGAACAAATGTGCTCTCATCCACCGATGTCTGTGGTTCATCAATCCTCATTACAAGAAGAAATTTGACCTGAAACCACGAAAACTATCACAGCCTATAGCCCGTCTTGCCTATGTGCGCAACTTTGTATCTACTGCCTGTTTCTATATCACGCACAAAGGGTAAGTAAGCGAATTTTTGCACTTCCCTTTATAATTGACGTTTGATTTTATGGTTTCAATAAGAAAGCCGGAATGCTCACGCACTCCGGCTTTTTTCAGAATTTATTTAAAGCTTTTCAGTTATGATGCTGTTATTATATCGTTAGGGTTAGGGCGTAAAGTGTTTATTGGTTGACTTGCATCGTGACGGTCATCTCGGGCACCAATACGTAAGCGGCTTTCTTCTTGTTCCATTGGTAGTAAGTAGTGGTTACGTTGTTGCCTTCGTACTGGTAGCATACGCGGGTGCTCTTCTCCCATGCGTTGGACTTGGTGTTCCACTTCATAGTCTCGCTCTCCGTCATACGCTGCTGGTCATCATACTTATAGGTATGATTCATATAGTTGGTCAAAGTGTTTCCATCGTTGCGGTAAACCGTTTCTCCTACCTTCAGTCCGTTTACTTCTACCGGATTGTAAACGAAATCGTTGACGGTATAGGCCGAAGCTGCCAATCCGCATACCAAGAAGAGTGATGAAAGAATCAGTTTTTTGAAGGATACATTTGTTTTCATGATCATATTGTTTTTAAATGTTGAACTTACTATTTTCTATCATTTGGTTCTCAAAACCGCTGCAAAGGTACGGCTTAAATTGACATAAAGAAAATATTTTGCCGTTATTTTTGCAATGTGTCAGCAAATGGGGATTCTCATCCCTGTCTTTTTGTACATTCTGATAGCAAAAAAATATCCGACAGAGAGTCTGCCGGATATAACTGCATACAAAGTGTATATTATTTCAATTCTGTTAGCTGCTTTCTGATTGTAAGTTAAATAATTCTAACGACTGATTAATGAGCCTCCAACCAGTTCTTTCCCCAGCCACAATCGGCCTTTAGAGGTACTCTCATAGGGTAGGCGTTCTCCATCTCCTCGATTACAATTTTCTGAACTAGCTCTTTTTCGGCCACGGAAACACTGAAATTTAGTTCGTCATGCACCTGAAGAATCATCTTTGCTTTCAGATTGTAAGCTTGGAAGCGTTGATGGATACGTGCCATAGCCACTTTGATGATGTCTGCGGCACTGCCTTGGATGGGGGCATTAATGGCATTGCGTTCGGCATAGCCGCGGGTTGTGGCGTTGCGCGAGTTGATGTCGGGCAAGTAACGCTTGCGGTGGGAGATGGTCTCCACGTAGCCTTGCTCGCGTGCCACTTCGATGCTCTTGTCCATATAAGCTTTCACCTGCGGATAGGTGGCGAAGTAGCCGTCTATCAGTTCGCGGGCTTCCTGGCGGGAAACACCCATGCGCTCGGCCAGCCCGAAGGCGGATATACCATAGATAATACCAAAGTTGGCGGTCTTGGCCTTGCGGCGCATATCTGGGGTCACTTCGTCTATACCTATCTTATATATCTTGGCGGCGGTGGCGGCGTGGATGTCGTGACCTTCCACAAAGGCTTCTATCATGTTGGGGTCTTGGCTGAGGTGCGCCATGATGCGCAGCTCTATCTGTGAGTAGTCGGCGGAGAAGAATTCGCATCCTTCGTCGGGGATGAAAGCCTTGCGTATCTCCTTGCCGTCCTCGTCGCGGATGGGGATATTCTGCAAGTTGGGGTTACTGGAGCTGAGGCGTCCCGTGGCGGTGACCGCTTGGTTGAACGACGTATGTATGCGTCCCGTCTGGGGATTAATCAATTTGGGTAAGGCGTCTATGTACGTGCCCAACAGTTTTTTCAGTCCCCGGTGCTCCAAGATTTTTCCTACGATTTCGTGCTTGCCACGCAGGCTTTCTAATATTTCTTCGGAGGTGACGTATTGTCCGGTCTTGGTTTTCTTGGGCTTGTCTATCAGTTTAAGCCGGTCGAACAACAGTTCGCCCACTTGTTTGGGCGAGGCGATGTTGAACGTCTCACCGGCCAGGCGGTAGATGTCTTTCTCTATTTCTTTCAGCCGGGTGGTGAAGTGGACGGAAGTTTGCTTCAACGCTTCCGTGTCCAGCAGCACGCCGTTGCTCTCGATGTTGACCAATACGGGCACAAGCGGCATTTCGATTTCGTAAAACAAATGCTCCACTCTTTGCGCTTTCAATTCCTTTTCCAGCACGTTCTTCAACTTCAGGGTGACATCGGCATCCTCGCACGCGTAGCGATAGACATCGGAGGGTGGGAGGTCGCGCATATTTTTCTGCCCTTTGCCTTTGGGGCCGATGAGCTCGTTGATGTGGATGGTTTTATAATGGAGGTAGATTTCCGCCAGGTAATCCATGTTGTGCCGCAGTTCGGGTTGCAGGACATAGTGGGCGAGCATGGTGTCGAACAGAGAGCCTTTCACTTGGGCGCCGTAGTTTTGCAAGACAATCATATCGTACTTTATGTTTTGTCCCACTTTGGTGATTTCCTCGTTTTCGAAGAGCGGTCGGAATTCGTTGACTATTTTTAAGGCTTCTTCACGTTCGGCAGGAATGGGGACATAGTAGGCGTGATTTTCGGCTTCGCTGAAGCTCATACCCACCAATTCGGCCTCCATAGGTTCGGTGGAGGTCGTTTCCGTATCTATTGAGAGAATTTTCGTTGTCAACAACTTTTTAATAATTTCAGTTCTTTTCTCTTCTGTATCAATTAGTTGATAATCCACATCGAGTGTTTCTAAGCTGCTGAGAATCGTTTTTTTCGCATCATCCGTCCCCTCGGTCGCAGAAATCGCAAACAAATCGCCTTGCAAAGCCTCGCTTTGAGAGCCTTTTTCTTTCGCGGAGGCTTGGGCAAAGAGGGGCAAAGCGGAAGTGTCGGTAGCAGGCGAGGGTGGGGGAGTGCCGCCTTTCTTCAACACGCGGTCGATGAGGGTGCGGAATTCCAGCTCCTCGAAAATCTTGCGGAGCTCGTCAGCGTCTGGCTCTTCGCGCGCCAGGCTTGGCAAGTCGAGCGCGATGGGCACGTCGGTCTTGATGGTGGCCAGGAATTTGGAGAAGGTGATCTGCTCCTTGTTGTTTTCTATCTTGGTCTTGAGCGCGCCTTTCAGCTCGTCGGTGTGCTCAAGGAGATTTTCGATGCTTCCGAACTGGGCAATCAGTTTTTGGGCGGTTTTCTCGCCTACGCCGGGGCAACCGGGGATGTTGTCCGCCGTGTCGCCCATCAGTCCTAGCATGTCGATGACTTGGTCGGTGGATTGAATGTCGAACTTGGCTTTTACTTCTTCCACGCCCATCACCTCGTAACCGCCCGTGTGCTTGGGGCGATACATAAAGACGTTGGCCGATACCAGTTGGCCGTAGTCCTTGTCGGGAGTCAGCATATAGGTGGTGATGCCTTGGCGTCCCGCTTCGGTGGCCAAGGTGCCAATCACGTCATCGGCCTCGTAGCCGGGCACTTCCAAGATGGGGATGCGGTAAGCGCGTATGATGTCCTTGATGAGGGGGACGGAGAGACGGATGGTTTCGGGCGTTTCCTCGCGTTGCGCCTTGTATTGCTCATAGGCTTCGTGCCGAAAGGTGGGACCGGCAGGGTCGAAAGCCACTCCGATGTGCGTGGGATTTTCTTTCTTCAAAACTTCCTCCAGGGTATTGACGAATCCCATGATGGCGGATGTGTTGAATCCTTTGGAGTTGATTCGCGGGTTCTTGATAAACGCATAATAGGCCCTGTAGATGAGCGCGTATGCGTCGAGCAGGAAAAGTTTGTCGGCTGTATTCATAGATTTATCCTTTTTTAGAGGGTAAAAGTACAAAAAAATACGGTATTAGCCGTTTTATTCGTATTTTTGTGCCCAAATATTGATGCATGAATAGTTTGTCGATTATAGAAAAGCCTATTTTAGCGGATTTGGACGAGTTTAAGCGTCTGTTTGCCGCTTCGTTGTCTACTTCCAATCCGTTGCTGAACCGTGTGATAGAACACATCCGGCAGCGGAGCGGAAAGATGATGCGTCCGATGTTGGTGTTGTTGTCTGCCCGGATGTATGGGGCGGTTTGTCCGGCTACGCTTTATACGGCGGTGGCGTTGGAGTTGCTCCATAACGCCAGCCTTGTCCATGACGATGTAGTGGACGAAAGCTCGGAGCGTCGCGGGCAGCTTTCAGTCAATGCAGCCTATAATAATAAGGTGGCGGTGTTGACGGGCGATTATTTGCTGGCTTCTTCACTAGCGCAAGTCTCCTTGACCCGCCATCATAACATTGTGGACGTGGTAGCTTCTTTGGGACAAGAGCTTGCGGAAGGCGAGTTGCTGCAATTATCCAACATCAGCAACCTTGACTTCTCGGAACAGGTTTATTTCGATGTCATCAGCAAGAAGACGGCAGCCTTGTTTGCCGCCTGCACCAAAGCCGGAGCTTTGTCGGTAGACGCTTCCGATGAAAACGTGGAAAAAGCCCGTCTGCTGGGCGAATACATCGGACTTTGTTTCCAGATTAAAGACGATATTTTCGACTACTACGACAACCTTTCCATCGGCAAGCCTACGGGCAATGACATGCGTGAAGGCAAGCTGACTTTGCCGGCTTTGTACGCATTGAACACTACGGGTGATGCACGGGCGGCAGAGTGGGCGAGAAAGGTGAAGAACAGTACTGCTACAGCCGATGAAATCGCTTCTTTGGTAGAGTTTACCAAACAATATGGAGGCATTGATTATGCCACGAAAGTGATGTATGACTTGAAGGCGAAAGCGGTGTCACTGATTCCTACGGACGTGGAGGAGGAGATACGTGAAGCACTGAAGGCTTACTTGGATTACGTGGTAGACCGTTCCTTATGAGTATAGATTAAACGAAGTGTTTTGTAATTGAAAGAATACAGAGACACGAAGACACAGAGAGTTTATTTTGCAGTTTATACAGATTTTAAAAAATTCTCTCTGTGTCTCCGTGTCTCTGTGTTTTAATAGAGTTTAGAAGAACTTCGTTTCTTTCCCGAAGATGTCCGACAAGAGCAGGTTGGCCAAACGGCTCGTACCCAAGCGGAACAGGCGGTTGTTGAGCCATTCTTCACCCAATACTTCTTTCACGATGGTGTAGTAGACAAGGGCATCGTGTACGGTATTGATGCCTCCGGCTGGCTTGAAACCTATCTTGATGTCAGTCTCCAAGAAGTATTCTTTAATGGCTTGGCACATCACGTAGGCGGCTTCCGGTGTGGCGGCTGGTTGCTGCTTTCCCGTAGAAGTCTTGATGAAATCCGCGCCTGCATACATCGATAGAATGGCGGCTTTTTTGATGTTGGAGGCACTTCCCAAGGCACCCGTTTCCAAAATCACTTTCAGGTGATGCTCTTTGCAAGTCTCTTTCAATTCTTGTATTTCGTCGCACATCGCTTCGTAGTCACCGGCCAGGAACTTGCCTACGGAGATGACGATGTCTATCTCGTCCGCACCGTCTTGGAGAGCCAACGCCGTTTCGGCCACTTTCACTTCCGAGAAAGTTTGTGAAGAGGGGAATCCACCCGATACGCAGGCTATCTTGACGTCTTCCACTTCCAGTGTGTCCCGGACTATTTCGGCGAAGTTGGGGTAGATGCAGATGGCTGCTACATTCTTTATGTCGGGGTGCTCCTCGTCGAATTGGTTTACTTTCTTCGTGAAGTTCATCACCTTTTCATCGTTATCGGTCGTGTTCAGAGTCGTGAGGTCGATGCAATGAAAAAGGAACTTCTTTACTTCCAGCGTATTGTTTTCCGGCACTTTTTTCTCGATGATGGCAGCCGTTTGTGCAGCGATGTCCGCATCGTTCAGGTTGGTTTCGTATTTGGCCAACGCTTCGTCATACTTGCTCCGTGTAGGTTCATTTTTCTCCATATTCTTTCAATTTAGGGTTGTTGATATGTCTGTTTTTGTCCCGTTGGGTCTTCTTTTCAAGGCTCCGTTGGAAAGCCTCCGTCAGGTTCACTCCGGTCTGGTTGGCGATGCAGACCAATACCCAGAAGATGTCGGCTATTTCTTCATCTAAATTGTCCTTTTCACCGGCTTTGAAGGATTGGTCACCGTACTTGCGTGCCATTACGCGTGCCAGTTCGCCTACTTCTTCGGTGAGTATGGCCATATTGGTCAGTTCGCTGAAGTAGCGTACGCCGTATTGTTTAATCCAAACGTCTACTTGTTTTTGGGCTTCGTCTAAAGTCATTTTATTCTTTGTTTTTAGTGTCTATGCAGATGGTGACGGGGCCATCGTTCAATAACTCTACT
>CALUIQ010000104.1 GCA_944320735.1 uncultured Bacteroides sp.
TGGCGAAGTCCTTTTAAACTCTGTGTCTCCGCGTTCATATAACTAAATCGTAAATTGTAAATTGCTAAATTGTAAATGAACTAAATTCCCATTTGCCTTACTGATAATTCAGATGGAATTCTACGACCGCTTCTATCCCCTTGCGCAAGATGTCGAGCGGCATGTTTTCATTGGGGGAATGAATGGCGTTCGACTCCAATCCGAAACCCATCAATACCGTTTTGATGCCCAATACCTGCTCAAAGGTAGCGATGATGGGAATGCTGCCTCCCCGACGCACCGCCAAAGGCTTCTTGCCGAAGGCTTTTTCGAAACCTTTTTCGGCAGCTTGGTAAGCAGGCAAGGTGATGGGACATACATACCCCTGCCCACCGTGCAAGGGGGTCACTTTCACCTGCACCGTGGCAGGAGCGATGCTTTCTATGTAGTCCACAAAGAGTTGGGATATCTTCTGATGGTCCTGATGAGGCACCAACCGGCAAGATACTTTAGCATACGCTTTCGAGGGAAGCACCGTCTTGGCACCCTCGCCCGTATATCCGCCCCAAATGCCACACACATCGAACGACGGGCGACAACTGTTGCGTTCCAAGGTACTGTAGCCTTTCTCGCCAAACAGTTCCTTCACCCCGATAGCCCGCTTATACTTCTCTTCGTCAAAAGGTATGTGGGCTATCATGTCCCGTTCGGCCTGCGGCACTTCTTCTACATCCTCATAGAATCCGGGAATGGTAATGCGTCCGTCCGCATCCACCACACGGCTGATGAGCTTGCAGAGTTCATTGATAGGATTGGCCACCGCCCCGCCGAAGTGCCCCGAATGCAAGTCGCGGTTAGGACCAGTCACTTCTATTTCCCAATAGGCCAAACCTCGCAAGCCTGTGGTGAGCGAAGGCAGGTCAGCCCCCAACATACTGGTGTCCGATACCAAAATCACATCCGCCTTCAGCAGTTCCTTGTGGGCTTGGCAGAAAGCCTCCAGACTGGGCGAACCGATTTCTTCCTCTCCTTCGAAAATAAACTTCACGTTGTGAGTCAACAGGTTGTGCTTCACTAAATATTCAAAAGCCTTTACCTGCACAAACGACTGGCCTTTGTCATCATCAGCCCCCCGAGCCCAAATGCGTCCGTCACGTACTTCCGGTTCAAAAGGCGCGCTTTTCCATAACTCCAATGGTTCAGCGGGCATAACATCATAGTGGGCATACACCAACACCGTCTTGGCACAGGGGTCAACAGTCTTTTGAGCGAAAACCATCGGGTTGCCGTCCGAAGGCATCACGTAGGCTTCGTCCACACCGACCTCCAACAACAATTGACGCCACCGTTCGGCACACGCCAACATATCATCGTGATGTTCCGGTTGGGCACTGATACTGGGAATGCGAATCAAGCTGAACAATTCGTCCAGCATCCGCTTTTCATTTTCTTGAATATAGTCTTTTATCATCATTAGTCCATTTACAATTTAGCAATTTACAATTTACGATTTTGTTAAATGGGAATTTATGTGCGTGTTTATTTTTCAGCCGCAGATGACGCAGACAACGCGGATTTTTAAAGGGGCTTCGCCCAAATCCTTGTCATAAGCAGAGAAAAATATTAAATCCGTGTCATCCGTGTCATCTGTGGCTGAAAAATCAGACAACACACAGCCCGATAAATTAGCATTTATAATTGCGTCATTCTGTCAATTAAGTAAAAATCGAGGATGGTCAAGGCTGCCATCGCCTCCACGATGGGCACCGCACGAGGCAGGACACAAGGGTCGTGACGACCGCGGGCTTTCAGGGTAGTGTCCCGTCCATCAATGTTCACCGTGTGTTGTTCCATCAGCACCGTGGCTACCGGCTTGAAAGCTACACGGAAATAAATGTCCTGTCCGTTGCTGATGCCTCCCTGTATACCTCCCGAATGGTTAGTGTGAGTCGTGATGCGTCCGGCATTGTTGTAGAAGACATCGTTTTGCTCCGAACCTTTCAACTTCAGCCCTTTGAAGCCCTCACCATATTCAAAAGCCTTGGCCGCATTAATGCTGAGCATACCTGCCGCCAATGCCGCTTGCAGTTTGCCGAACACCGGTTGGCCCAAACCTATCGGGCATCCCGTGATGACACAAGTCACGACTCCCCCTATCGTGTCCCCCTCTTCTTTCACCTTTAATATATAGTCTTCCATCTCTTTGGCCTTGACCGGGTCTGGGCAACGCACCGGATTGCTTTCCGCCAAACTTAAATCGTAAGCCGTATAGTTTTCTTCCAGCCGGATAGCTCCCACTTGCGAGGTATAGGCTGTAACACGTATGCCCAACTGCTTCAATGCCAGTTTGGCCAAAGCTCCCGCCACCACACGGGCAATGGTCTCGCGAGCCGACGAACGTCCTCCGCCCCGATAGTCGCGTATGCCATACTTTTGTTTATAGGTATAGTCCGCATGGGAAGGACGGTAGACGCTCTGCATCTCGCTATAGTCGCTGTAACGTTGGTTATGGTTCCATACGATAAAGCCAATGGGGCAACCGGTCGATTTTCCCTCAAAGATGCCCGACAAGAATTCCACTTCATCTTTTTCCTGCCGTGCCGTAGTGATGTCCGACTGACCGGGACGTCTCCGGTTCAGTTCACTCTGAACAAAATCCATATCGATAGTGATGCCCGACGGAAATCCGTCCAACACTCCTCCGATTCCTTTTCCGTGCGACTCGCCAAAGCTGGTCAGGCGCACCATGTTTCCAAATGAGTTGAACATAGTCAATTTGCTTTAAATGGTTGTGAATAAGGTTTATACTTCCCCATTCCGCATTTGAGGTTGTTTTTAATTTCTAAAGATAAGAATTATTTTTGAAAATAGGAGAATTGAAAGAAGAAAATTAAGGTTCATCCGGAGAATATGTAGGTAAATGATAATTTAGCACACGGAGTGCGTAATGATTAATTTTCAATGATGAATGATTAATGAAGGTAATCAACTCCCCTCCTTCCGGAAGGAGGGGTACCCAACGGGCGGGGTGGTAGGAAAAGGATGGTTCGACTTATTTAATATAATGATAAGAATAGGAGTCGCTTACGCGGCATATTTCTCCTACCACCTCCCCCTACGGGGACTCACCCCCTCCTTGCTCCCCCGTTTGTCGGGGGAGAGCAACCTTCCAGAAGGAGGAGAGTTCTGTTACCATTCATCATTCTTAATTCTTAATTCTTCATTCAAGCAGGGCAACGCCCCGCTAAATTCCCATTTATCACCGACGCATTTTCCAGATGAGCCTTCTTTCCTTGGTTATAGATACGTTGTTTCGTCAACCATTGCAACATTGTTTCGTCAACCATTGCAACATTGTTTCACCAACCATTGCAACATCTTATAGAATCAGTTGTAAGACAAATGGGAATTTGGCACACGCAAGCGCGCTAAATTCCCATTCATCCGTATCAAATAAGAATCTGAGACTCTCAAATTATACAAAATTGCAGATTTTGAGTCTCAAATTATTATTTGACACTCTTGCAGAATGTGATTCAAACACCTATCAAACAAGCATTTACAACAAAATTAGTCTAACCTAATGCTATGAGACGAGTCCACGGCAAATTACATATTTGTTTTCAGAACTCATTTATAACTTTGCACTGTGTGAAACGGAAATGTAATAGAGTTCACATAGAATTCATAAAAGTATAATTTAGTACAGAAAACCATGGAAGACATCAGTCAGACAACTTACCGCTTGATAGCCTCCGCTTACCAGACCTATCATGAGCAGGTTCGCCGCTACATCTGCAGCCGCATCAATGATGCGGACGATGCGGACGACCTGGCGCAAGACGTTTTTCTGCGCCTGATGGAATGCGGACAGATGCTGCGTGAGGAAACCGCCAAAGACTTTATCTTCACCATCGCCCGAAATCTGATTATAGACTACCTGCGCCGTTACTACAAACGGCAGGAGATTACCTCTTATATATATGACGTGCAGGAAACCACCGTCAACGACACGGAAAGCCGCGTTGTTGCCCGCGACTTGCAAGCGCACGAATGGCTGAAAGTGCTCTCCTTGCCCGAACAACGGCGCAAGGTGTACTGTATGAGCCGTTACGAAGACCGTTCGGCAGCCGAGATAGCCGCCGCGTTGAACCTTTCGCAACGCACGGTGGAAAACCATCTGTTTATGGGACGCAAGGAAGTGCGCGAGTATATGCGACAATGTATTTAGTCGCTATATATAATATGGTGTAAAAAAGAATAGGTATTAATCAAAATATAGTGTTTATTAATTTTAAAGTTTAACATTATGGAGAATGATTTTCTAAAGAAGACGTCGGGGCGACGGATGCTGTTTTCAGCAGCCCTGCTTGCTTCGTTGTGTGTGGGAAGCCCACAATTCTCGTACGCTGCGACTGAGGATGTACAGACAGTAATGCAGAACGGTACGGTGAAAGGTACGGTAGTCGATGCGACCGGCGAACCTGTCATTGGTGCTAGTGTGCAAGTGAAAGGAGCTGGTACAGGTGTCATCTCTGACATCGACGGTAATTTTACGTTGAACAATGTATCACGCGATGCGGTGTTGGTTATCTCATATGTAGGTTACCAAACGCAAGAAATCAAAGTGGCAGGAAAGTCTTTCCTGGATATTACGATGAAGGAAGACACGGAGATGCTGGAAGAAGTGGTTGTCGTAGGTTATGGTACGCAGAAGAAAGCCACGTTGACGGGTTCGGTTGCTTCTGTTGGCGGTGATGTGCTGGAAAGCCGTCCGGTTTCGAATACCGCCATCGGTCTGCAAGGACAAGTGCCGGGCTTGACCATTACCCGTACGACAGCCCGTCCCGGTAACGAAGATATGAGCATCCAGATTCGTGGTGCTTCGTCTATCAATGAGGTAGAGCCGCTGATTATCATCGACGGTGTACCCGCCATCAGTGCGACGGAATTTAGTTCATTGAACCCGAACGACATTGAAAACATTTCTGTTTTGAAAGACGCCTCGGCAGCCATCTATGGTGCGCGTGCCGCCGGTGGTGTTATCTTGGTAACGACCAAGAAGGGTAAAGCCGGTGAAAAGATTAAAGTGACGTATAACGGTATGTTGACCGCCAACACGCCCGCCAACATGATTCCGTTGGCTAACATGCGGACTTGGGCCAATGCGTTGGTAGGCGCCTCTTACCAAGACTATGTGCAGTCTGACGGCCAAGGCGGTGAAATCATTACCCAGCGTTATTGGAACGGTCAGTGGTGGTTCAATACCATTACGGAAAACGGCAAGACCGCGCCTGCCAATGCCGCTTATGCCGTCAATGGAATGGAGAATTACTTGCTGATTGACAAGATGGCCGAGAATCAGGATTTTGATTGGACTGATTCGAGCGGTGTACTTCATCATTTCAGTGACAACAACTGGTTGGATTTGATTTACGGTGCCACGCTCTCTACTCAACACAACTTGAGCGTACAAGGTTCCAGTGAACGTGCCCGCTGGATGGCTTCTATCGGCTATGCCAACGACCGTTCTATCATTACGGCAGTCTATGATGGTGCCAAGAAGTACACGGCTCGTATGAATGTGGACTTTGACATTACCAAGTGGCTGACCTTGAACACCAACATGTCTTACAGCAACCGCTATGTGAAAGGTCCGCGCGATGGTTTGGATGGAAACAACTCCGGTATGTACGACTGTCCGGCAGGTCCTGCTTACACACCTTCCGGTGAATTCTATGATTATTATGTATGCGGTCGTTCCCCCTTGGCAGCCATGAAAGGCGGTGGTGTGAAGAATCAGGAGTTTGAGACGTTCCGTTACTCCAATACCTTGAAAGCCACCATTACCGACTTCTTGGATGTAACCGGTTCGTGGGCATTCATCAAGAACAACAATGTAGAAACGGAGACCAAAACTTCTTATAATGTAGGGTATTGGGACGGTAGCCAGACGGTTGTTGTCAACCAACAGAAGGATACTTATGTGAAAGAGCGCATCCAGCGTACATTCTATGAGAACTATCTGCTACAGTTGAATTATCACCACACCTTTGGCGATGTGCATAACACGGCTGCCATGATTGGCGTGAACGCTGAACGCAATACCTATAAGAATGTAACGGCTCAACGCAACGGTTTGCTGTACGATGGCTTGTTCGACTTGAACACCGGCTCATCCGATCCTACCCAGCAAAAAATTGAAGGTGGTTCTCATCAAGATGGTCTGGTTTCTTACCTGGCTCGTTTGAATTATGACTATGCCGGCAAGTATATGATTGAGGCGTTGGGTCGTCGTGACGGTACCTCCAAATTCCATCCGGACTATCGTTGGAGCAATTTTGGTACGGTAAGTGCCGGCTGGAGAATCTCCGAAGAGAAGTTTATGAAAGACAATCTTCCTTGGTTGGATAACTTGAAACTTCGCGCTTCTTACGGTGTAACCGGTGGTGCGGTGACCAGTTTGGGTTATTATGATTACTTGGCCACCATGAACACAACAGGTACGTATTACTTCAATAACGGATTGGCTCCCCAAGCTTATTTGGGCAATATGACTGACTATTCACGTACATGGGAAAAGCTGCGTAACTTGAACATCGGTATTGACTTTGCGGTACTGAACGGCCGGTTAAGCGGTAGTTTCGATTGGTATAAGAAGAACAATGACAATATGTTGGTGGCTCTGACCTATCCCGATGTATTGGGCGCAACGGCTCCGGCAACCAACAACGCCAAACTGCGTGTGAAAGGCTGGGAAGCTCAGTTGAACTGGAACGACAAAGTAGGTGAAGTGGAGTATTGGGTATCGGCATCCTTGGCAGACTCACGTTCCATGGTAACTGAATACAGCGGTACGGACGTATGGACGGCCGGTATGGTAGAGGTGCGTGAAGGTTATCCGTTGAACTCTTTGTTCGTGTACAAGACGGACGGTTACTTCTCTTCTTACGAAGAAATCGCGGCTTACTACGAGCAATACGCCAACTGTACAGGCGGTAACGCTTTGGGCTTGGTTCCTCAAAGTGACGAGAAACTGAAATTGCGTCCCGGTGACCGCAAGAAAGTGCTGATACTCGACCCCGCAAACGACACGACCGGTGGTAGAGGTAATACCGGTTCGGGCGACGTTTATCACTATGGCGACGTAGACCCGCACTTCATGTTCGGTTTGAACCTCGGTGCCAAATGGAAGAACTTCGACTTCTCCGCATTCATCCAAGGCGTAGGACAACACTACCTGATTCGTGGTGGTTGGGGTGACAATGCCGGTATGAACATGTGCGCTTTCTACCGTAACTACAACAACATCTTGGACACGCAGCTCGACACATGGACATGGGACAACCAAGACGCTGAATATGCCCGTCTGTCTCTGGAGAACAACAAGAACAACTGGAACATGAACAACAACGACTCTTCCATCCAGAATGGCTGGTACGGACGTTTGAAGAACATTACCATCGGCTACACGCTCCCGAAGAGTCTGCTGAACAAGTGGAACATCGAGAAAATCCGTGTTTACTTCTCCGGTGACAACGTTGCCGAGATTACCGGTCTGACCGACGGTTACGACCCTGAAAAGAGTACGGCAGCCCGTACTTCACTGCCTTTCAACCGCAGTTGGACGTTAGGTGTGGACGTGACATTTTAAATAGGTAGAATCACTATAATAATCGAATTGAAGAATATGAAAAGACATACATTATTTATAAGCAGTATTGCCTTGATGTTGGCAGCCACTTCGTGTTCGGACTATTTCTTGGATTTGGAACCGACCGACACGCAGACCGAAGCCAACTATTATCAGACAGCCGAGCAATTTGAGGCCGCTGCCAATAGTACCTATAGCTTTTATGGCTTTAAGGACGTAAAGGAAAAAGTGAATGGGGCTGATTATACGCATACCGTATATAACATCTGGGACAATGGTTCGGACATCGGCGGACTGAATGACGCCACCCGAGGTACATTGGCAGCCCAACAGAAAGATGAATATTGGGGCTTGTGCTACGCCAAAATCCGTAAGTGCAATGTGGTGATAGACAAAGCGGCAGCCTATACGGGCAATGAAGACATCAGTGCATCCGTAGCTACCGCCAAGTTCTTCCGTGCTTATCAATACTTTTGGTTGTTGCAACGGTTCGGTGGTGTGCCTTTGATTTTGACGCAACTCTCAACCGAATCCGAGGAATTGTACGTGCCGCGTAATTCCCGCTACGAAGTGGTCAGCCAGATTCTATCCGACTTGACGGATGCCATTCAAGACCTGCCCGATGAGTCAGACTACAGCGGACGTGTAACCCGCCAAGGAGCGCAAGCTTTCAAAGCCCGTGTGTTGCTTTTCGAAGGTACGTGGGAGAAATACGTGCAGGAGACAACGGACGGTGACGGCACTACTACCGGTGCAGGTTCCGTGAAGCCCACCGGTTATCCTTCCGTGACAGACATGTTGACGGAAGCCGCCGACCTGGCCGATGCGGTAATCGCTTCTCAGAAATACAGTTTATGGACTGCCGAAGGTACTCCTTATGAACCGATAGCCTACAACTATCTGTTCAATCTGGAAGACGAGAACACCAACCCGATGGGCTGGCAAAAGGATGCCAACCAAGAATTCATCCTGCAAATCTGCCATGACCCAGTCAGCAATAAGATTGCCAAGAACATCACACACTCTTATGGATTGACCGGTGCCACGACCGTTGGCGGCAGTGTACCCTTGAAGTGGATGTTGATGGTGCCTTGTACCACAGACGGTTTGCCCTATTTCTACTCGAAGGATTACAAAGGATTTAATAAAATGACGGATATTTATGATAACCGTGATTATCGCTTGACGTCTACGATTGTAATCCCCGGACAGACTTATTACATCATGGGCGTGAATGGAGCGGATGCTTCCACGTATGCCTTGGCGGATTATGTGACGAAGTTCGATTTCCCCAGCGGATGCACTCCTATGTATCCTCAAATTACCAGTACGGGTCCTACCGGCTTTGCCAGCCGCAAGATGACTTCCGAACGCAAGGACTATCAAGATACAGATGAGGCATACAACTATCCGGTGCTTCGTTTGGCAGAAGTTTACCTGATTTATGCAGAAGCTAAATGCGAGTTGGGTAATGGAACGATTTCGGATGCCGATTTGGATAAGTCCATCAACGTGTTGCACCGTCGTGGCGGCTCGGCTCCTATCTACAATTCATCCATCGCGCAAGCCAACGCCAACTATGCCGCCAATACGGGTAAAACCGGCAACCTGACTATGTTGGAGTTGATTCGCAACGAACGTGCCGTAGAGCTCCGTTGTGAAAACGCCCGTCCATTCGACTTGTTGCGTTGGGGTATTGCTGAAGATGTCATGAAGCACAATATGTTGGGTATCGTAGTGAAGAATCCCGATGGAACGGATACCGAATTTGTGAACTTTACCTACGAGGTAAACGGCACGCAGCAAATCTGCTGGTCGGATATAGCCGCTGCCGCATACGGTTACGAAACGTTGGACGATGGCTCGCAAGCTTACATCACCGTGCCTGAGTCACAAGTAAACATGAGTCGTCACAACTACCTGTATCCCATACCTTTGGCACAGATACAACTCAATCCCGCCCTGTTGCAGAATCCGGGCTATTGATGGTTGCAGGATAACTAAATAATGCGAAAGTCTCTGTCTGTCTTCGGACGGGCAGAGACTTTTACTTGTTAAGACAATCAGAAAATCCAGTTACAAAGCATCCCATAATAAACAGCCCAAGATTATTGGATAAATGGCAAAGTATCCAAGGATATTGCTCCATTTCTCACGCAAAATCCTTATTTTTGTACAAAAATCAATAAAGGGTAAACTTATGGCACAGCTCACACGCAAAAGATATCCGGTAGGACTGCAGACTTTCTCCGAACGGTGCACGCTGAGTGACTGGAGAATAGAAAGAGAAAAATAATGATAGAACAAAATATATTTATGAATATGCCCAATTACTTGAAATATTATATCTGTGTATGGACAGCACTGCTGCTTATTACACCGATGACATTTGCCCAACAAAAGAATGACTCCATCCGCATCCTGTACATTGGCAACAGCTACACGTATTATCATGAATTGCCCAAAATGGTACAGTCGATTGCCGCCAATGTAGCTTTGGATTTCCGTTTGAAGATATCTTATAAAGCATATACTCCCGGAGGCTGCACCTTTAAAAGGCACTTGCAACGGCCGGAAGAGATAGCGGCTATTCGAGAAGGGAACTGGGACTATGTGGTGCTACAGGAGCAGAGTGCGCTTCCCGCCATGCCCACAGAAGTGGTGCAACGCGAAACCTACCCATACGCCCGTCAGTTAGATAGTCTGGTACATGTGTATAATCCACAAGCCTGCGTCATTTTTTATATGACATGGGGACACAAGGATGGTTGCCAAGAGACCCCAGAACATTATCCACTCATATCCACCTATCAAGGAATGCAGACTCGCCTCATCACAAGTTATTTGGAAATGACTTATCAAAATAACGCCTGGTGCGCTCCGGTAGGAATGGTATGGCAGAAGATACGCAAGGAACGACCTTACCAGACATTGTATTGGCCCGACCGTAGCCACCCTTCCGTCTTGGGTACATACATTGCAGCAAATACCATCTTTGCCACTTTCTTTCAAAAGCCTTATCAGGCGACTTTTACCGCCGGACTGGATGTGGAACTGGCAGAATATGTACAGCAGACCGTTCAGGAAATAGTGCTGAAGAACCGGAAGCTGTTGAACTTGCCGCTTTCTACCCAAACTGATTGATGGAGGAAGCAATCTTTTTCTTTTCATTAGTATAGCTTCATATTTTGCATCGCAGTTATATTGCCGTCACATCAGATTTCTTTCTTCGGCTTTAAGTAGATTTCTTTTCTCACTCGTATTTAATGCCAAGAATTGAATTGTAGGATTAAAAATGTAGGAGTATGAAAAGAATTATTCTTATGGCAAGTCTATTGGCATGGATACTATGCCAACCTTTAGGAGCACAAAGTGAAGGAACCAAAAATCCATCAAAGTCTTTCACTCCAGGCACCATTTGGAAAGACAACAATGGGGTACATGTCAATGCGCATGGAGGTGGTGTCCTGTATGAAAAGGGAACGTATTACTGGTTTGGAGAACACAAAACGGAAGGCCGAGGCGGCAATGTGGCTCAAGTAGGCGTGCATTGCTATTCTTCTACGGACTTGTACAATTGGACAGACCGGGGCATAGCCCTTTCGGTCAGCAATAACCCGACAAGCGACATCGTGAAAGGTTGTATCTTGGAAAGGCCCAAAGTAATTTACAACAAGGAAACAGGGAAGTATGTCATGTGGTTTCATCTGGAACCGAAAGGCAAAGGCTATGGAGGAGCGTTGGTAGGAATCGCTCAAGCAGACCACGTGACGGGACCTTACACCTTTATTCGGAGTACACGCGCCACTCCTCAAACTTGGCCGGTGAATGTACTCGATTTGCACAAACGTCCGGTACCTGAAAAGTATAGGGCGGAACGATCTAATCTGAATCCGACTGAACATCCGGACTCTGTGAACACTTTAGGCCGTGATTTTGCGAAAGGACAGCACTCGCGCGACATGACGCTCTTTGTAGACGATGACGGGAAAGCGTATCATATCTGCTCATCGGAATCGAACAGCGTGATACACATTGCGGAACTGACGGATGATTATCTGGACTTTACAGGGAAATGGGTACGTGCGTTTGTGGGCAGAAGAATGGAAGCACCCGCCATCTTCAAGAAAGACGGATTGTACTATTTCATGGGTTCCGGATGCACGGGTTGGAAACCGAATGAAGCACGTTCGGCTGTCGCTCCCTCTATTTGGGGACCTTGGACCGAATTGGGAAATCCGTGTGTGGATGCGGACAAGGAAACAACCTATCATTCACAAAGCACTTATTTCCTGCCTGTCGCCGGAAAGAAAGACGCTTTCATCTATATGGGGGACCGCTGGACACCGGAGAATGCCATTGACGGACGTTACATCTGGCTACCCGTAGAATTCAAGGACGGAAGATTCATTCTGCATTGGTACGACGAATGGGATTTGTCGGTCTTTGACAAGAAATGACGGGATTTACAGTTTTACAGTACATTAGCTCATTAAATTATCATTTACCTACACATCTTTAGATAAAAGATACAGATATAGTTATAAAATCGAATTAATCGGTTGTGAATTATGAAAAGATATTTGTGTATTATCGGGGTTATACTAATCCTTTTCCCTTTATGTGCGTCTGAGCATCCCCGCATTTACGTCTCCGACTCAGAAAGGGAACTTGTAAAAGAGAAAATTGCGCATCAGCCTTGGGCTAAAGATGTGTATCTGCGACTGAAAGACAAGATTGATCCTTACGTGAAAAGGCATCAGACGGATCCGGAATGGATTGTGTCCCGCTTGGCCATGTATTGGAAAGAGGGTGAACGTTACACCCAATGTTATTTGAAAAAACAAAACTGGGACAGAGGAGAAGGCAATGCTCCTGTGCCTACCGTCCGTATGCCGGGAATGAGGACGTGGAACAAATATGTGAATGTCCCCTTGGAAGAACGCACTCCTTACAACGAGAGCGGTGACATGTGGGGACTGAGCCGGACGGAACCGGACGCCCCAAAAGTATTAGTGCCTTATAAAGAAAGCGGGCATATGATACGTTCTAATAACGTGGAGATACTAACGTTGGCGGAAGAAGCAGCCTTCTTGTACTGGTTGACAGAGGAAGAGGTTTACGGTCAGTTTGCTACAGATATTTTTTACACCTGGCTTTTGGGAACTTACTATATGAATCCGATTCTTGATCCGGAGAGTTCTACAGGAGGAAAAGGAGGGTATGAACCGGGAGGCATTTGTGGGTATTATGATTATGAGCAAATCCATGATGACTTGGCCATGCATGCGGCGGTCATCTACGATTTTTCATACAATTACATACTGGCGCATCCGCATCCCCACTTGAAAGAATTGGGTAAAACATTGCCGGAAGTAGCAGGTATTGTCTTCAAACGTTTTATTGACATAGGTTTTGTGCGCGGAGGCAAATCGGGGAATTGGAATGTAAATGGTTGGAATATCATGTTACGCCCCATATTGGCTTTGGAGGACAACAACGCTTACGCTGACGGGAAAGGACGTTCTTACTACCTGCATTATCTGACGGAGGAAACTACCCCTTACCATGACGCCATTCCGGACATCGTGAAAGGATATGATGCGGTGACGGGCTTGTGGCCAGAATCACCCGGATATGCATTTGGCGTAACGAACATGCTATTGGATTTCGCTACTCTGTTAAGAAGGCAAGGAATAGATATCATTGCTCAAAATCCCGGATTGCAGAAAGCGGCTTTGGCAGTTTTCCCATGGATGGATGCGAATGCCAACATGATTGTGTTTGGAGATTCCCGTGGTGGGTCTGCCAATTTCAGGACCTTTGAAAATCTACTCACTTATTATGCTGAAACTCATAATGAAGAAGGTATCGTTCAGGCGGCTTCCGCATTAAATACAGGCATTCTGACAGGGAAATATGACCGGGGAACTTTGGACTGGACTGCCCTTTGCTCCTTTGTTTCTGAGATTCCGGCTGTAAACAAGTCTACAAAAGAACGTACTTCTTATTCTCCTTTCCATCGGCTGATCACTTTAAGGAACGAACTGGAGAAAGGTGAATTGATGGCCGTGCTGTATGGAGGTAGAAAAGGGTCACACCTTTCTCCGAATGGACTTGCTCTACAGCTTTACGGGTTTGGCTATGCTTTGGCTCCCGACGCTTCCGGATATGAATCCTATTGGAGTAAAGACTACGGATATCACCAATCAGCCACAGGTAGCAATACCATCTTGCCAGGTTATTCAGAGGGTGAAATAAAGGTACATCTCATGGAGCCTTCTGTTGACTCTCTTTCGTTTGTGAACCATACTACTTTAAATCCTTTTGTCAATGTAGCAGATGTAGAGGCAGGAGAGAAAAGACGAGTTGTAGCTTTGGTGAAGACCGCACCGGACAAGGGTTATTATGTCGACATATTCCGCTCTGACTTAGCGGACAACGATTATTTGTTCCATAACGTCGGGACTTCTTTGCAATTAAAGGATGCGGCAGGAATTCCTTTGTCTATGGAATCAGTTCCTACTTGGG
This sequence comes from uncultured Bacteroides sp., assembly GCA_944320735.1. GTDB lineage: Bacteria > Bacteroidota > Bacteroidia > Bacteroidales > Bacteroidaceae > Bacteroides. The sequence goes on from CALUIQ010000104.1 coordinate 14,165, forward strand.
ATAAAAAATATACCACCGGTTACGATTGGTTTAAGAACATCAGACGAGTATCTTATTCTGATGATTTTAAGGCGACTTGGCACATCAGCGATTCTTTATCTATGAATATGTGGATGGCAGGAGGTCCTGAACGGACTTTATATGTGACGGAAGCTCCTTACACGACGTTATTAAAAGGATTAACGCCAAATAATGTATGTGTTGCTCCATCATCTACCTCCACATTGATTGTACGCCAAGAGGAGGCTAATGCTTGGACTTCGCCTTTTGTCGCTGTATTTGAACCCGTAGAAGGAACTGAACAAGTTCGTGGTATGAAATGTCTAGGTGCTGATAGAAAGAAAGTCATATTGAATATTCCTTCCATAAACGGACGGGAAGATTATTTGTTTAGTGCGACCGATTCATCGGCCTCTTTCCTGAAAACAAAAAACATTCGTTTTCAAGGAAGTTTCGGATTAGTGACAGAGCGAAATTGAAAAGTAGAACAATTATATATGGTGAATGCTTGTTTGTTTGAGACTTCCTCAATCAAAATGATGTCCGATACCTCTGTTTCAGCATCTATCTATCGAAAGGATGGGGAGTGGAAATATTCTTCGACAGCTCCCATAACAATTGTAATGGGAAATAGAACTTATAAATTAAATAGTGGATATGATTTATCCATCGAATAATCAGCAAGTGGTTGCCTTTCAACAGACAACCACCTACTTGTTTTTTACTTACTGAACGTCACGTTCTCCACATGCTCACCGATGAAGAAACGGGCCATGTCGCCGGTCTTGTACCAAGCGGGCTTGCCCGGCATATCGTCCGAGATGACTGTTCCGTTGATGCGGAGGTTCTCAAAACGGATGTTTCTTACCATACGTTCGTGGTTGTAACCAATGATGTGGGACAACTCAGCGTTCTGGCCGTTGTACGTGATGTTCTTGAACACTACATCCTCGATGCCTCGTCCCGGAGCCTTGCAGTATTTCTTATTATAGAAGATGCGTATGTTCACCAATTGTCCCCGGCGGAAATCTTCCACCCGGATGTCCTCGAAACGGACGTTGCGCACCAGGTTGTTATCGCCCGCATTGATGGCCATGCAACCTTGGTAATCCACTTGCATTTCGCTGTGGTCCAGAATGTCGATATTCTTATAAGTCAAGTTTTCCATAATTTCGAACTTGCCGGTATCGCCGTGCAGGCCGATAAAGATAGGATGAGCCACGTCGGCCCAAAGAGTTGAGTTTTGCATCGTGATGTTTCGGCATCCGCCCGAATGCCCCAGACGAGTGGCATAAACAGTGGTGCAGTCATCGGAGTTACGGCAGAACACGCCGTCAAACAGCACGTTGTTGCTGGCGAATACGTTCATTCCGTCCCCCCATCCGTAAGAGCTGATGGCTTTCACGTTGTGGATATAAACACCGTCCGAACCTCCTGTGGGGCATTGGGTCGTAATGACGCCTTCTACCTCCACATTGCGTGACCGAGTGATGGTGACTCCTGCCCCACGGCCTTCCGGATGGACAATGCCTCGTCCCAGAATCTTCACGTCATGCACGTCAATGGCACGGACACAGCCTCTCACTACGGCACCTCCTGCAATATAGACGGTGGTTCCGGAAGGCACGTTCAACGTATCTCCAGGCAATTGGTGCAGGCCCGGAGCGAAATAAATCAGGTCTTTCGTGCTTTTCGCCTTTTGGGGCCTGCGGGCGTCGATGGGATTGGCAAACAGGTGCAGGTTGCTGAAAATCTTTCCGTTCACTTCTACCGACAGGTTACGTGGCTGATTCAGCGTAAAACGTAACGTACGTCCTTCGACCTGGGGAACGATGCCATAAGAAAGAGGACGTACACGGGCTGTTTCTACCGCTTCATTGGCAGTGACTTCAACTTCCACCTCACCATCGAAATCAAAATAAGCCAACGAAGCCTTTCGCACGTTGTGCTTGGCGTTCTTCACTTCGTCCACCTTGACCGCATACGTGTCTACATTCTTCCACTCACCTCCCGCCAACCGTACTTTGACGCTGAAGTCTTGTTTCATTTCTACACCTTGCGGGGCAGGATAAGTGACGAGTTCCTGCGCCCGGCTTGTCGTTGCGATTCCTGCCATCAACAAGAATGCCGTTCGAATAAAAATTTTTAGTCTCATATTAAAATAGTATGTTTATGTATATTCCTTTATAAATACGATTGCCTCTCCAAAGATACTCATTCCATCCTTGGGAAATATTGTTTTCCAAGAGTTGTTTTTACAAGATTATTTTTACCTTTGTGCAGGCAAATAAACGATATGGGAAATTTTGTAAAACAACAAGAAGAGCGGAAAGAAGCTAAAGAGAAAGAAAAGTTAAGCCGTGAGACACTGGGCAAATTCTTTTATGACTTGGCAAAGATTGTTTTTACAGCTTTGGTCGTGGGTAGTATTATATCAGTAGTTGCAGAAGAACAACGAAGAGCCTATTATATATTGATGGCAATAGGACTATTTTCGACTTGTATATTTTCTGTTATTGGTTATAGAATTATTAAATCTTAAAATAATATGACTTTAGAACCATTAATCACATTGTTTGCAGTTTTAGCAGTTATCGGTGTTGGTATCCTTGTATGGATGAACACCAAAGCCGGTAAAAAGTGGCTTGCCAATCTATGAGTATAGATTTGACTTGGAACACAGAGACACGAAGACACGGAGAGAATATATTTATAAATCAATAAAATAAAAATCTCCGTGTCTTCGTGTCTCTGTGTTTTTTTGATCCTTTATTACACCACACACTCTTTTCTTTTTTATCTGTTTCATTGAGTATCTTTCCCGTTTGCTTCGTATTCTTGGTAAAAACAGAAGTAATCATGAAACAGAAACTTTACATTACATGCGTATGCCTGGCGTTGTCTGGCATATCGTTGGCCCAATCGGTCTATCCGGGGCAATACCGGGAGAAAATGAAAAAGGAAGTCAGCATCCCTCTGCAAGTAGAAAGTTTTGACTTGCAGGATGTCCGCTTGTTGCCAAGCCGCTTCCGGGAAAATATGGAGCGGGATTCCGCTTGGATGGTATCTATCGGCACAGATCGCCTGCTGCACAGTTTCCGTACCAACGCCGGAGTATATGCCGGACGGGAAGGAGGATACATGACGGTGAAGAAACTGGGCGGATGGGAATCGTTGGATTGTGAGTTGCGCGGACATACTACGGGACACTTGCTGTCGGCTTACGGACTGATGTATGCCGCTACGGGCAGCGAGGTGTTCAAACTGAAGGGAGATAGCCTGGTCAACGGGCTGGCTGAAGTGCAACAGGCATTGGGCAACGGTTACCTGAGCGCCTTCCCTGAGGAGCTAATCAACCGCAATATCCGGGGAACAAGTGTCTGGGCACCTTGGTACACGTTGCACAAACTGTTTTCCGGATTGATAGACCAATATCTGTATGCGGACAACCGACAGGCATTGGAAGTGGTAAAGCGTATGGGCGACTGGGCTTACAACAAATTGAAACCTTTGGACGAGACCACACGCCGCCGTATGATACGCAACGAGTTTGGCGGCATTAACGAGTCGTTCTACAACCTCTATGCCATCACGGGTGACGAGCGTTACGAATGGTTAGCCCGTTATTTTTACCACAACGATGTGATAGACCCGTTGAAAGAACAGCGGGATGACTTGGGCACCAAGCACACCAATACGTTCATCCCCAAGGTGCTGGCCGAAGCGCGCAATTACGAACTGAACGGAAGCGAGGACAGCAGGCAAGCCACAGATTTCTTCTGGCATACAATGATAGCCCGACACACTTTCGCGCCGGGATGCAGCAGCCAGAAAGAGCATTTCTTCGACCCTGCCCAATTCTCGAAATTCGTTAACGGCTATACGGGCGAAACTTGCTGCACGTACAACATGCTGAAGCTCTCCCGACATCTCTTTTGCTGGACAGCCGACCCTGCCGTGGCCGACTATTACGAGCGGGCACTCTACAATCACATTTTAGGTCAGCAAGACCCGGAGTCGGGGATGGTATGCTACTTCCTGCCTTTGCTTAGCGGAGCGCACAAAGTGTACAGCACGCCCGAAAATTCTTTCTGGTGCTGCGTAGGAAGCGGATTCGAGAGTCACGCCAAGTATGGCGAGGCCATTTATTACCACAACGACCGGGGCATCTACGTCAACCTGTTCATTCCCTCCCAAGTGACGTGGCGTAAGAAAGGATTGACCTTGGTGCAGACCACCCGTTTCCCTGCCGAAGAGACCACTACGCTTACCCTTCGTGTCGACCGTCCGGTGCATACCACGCTCTATCTGCGCTATCCGTCTTGGAGTGGGAAGCCGGAAGTGCGGGTCAATGGCAAGAAAATAAGAGTACGCCAAGAAGCAGGCTCTTATATAGCGGTTGAACGCGAATGGAAGGATGGGGATAAAGTCGAGGTGCGCTATCCCATGTCACTCCGTCTGGAACGTACGCCGGACAATCCCGACAAGGCTGCCGTACTCTATGGTCCTATCGTGCTGGCCGGTGAGCGAGGCACGGAAGGCATGGAAACGCCCGCTCCCTTCTCCAACCCAAAACTCTACAACGATTATTATACGTATGACTACCACATCCCTGCCGACCTGAAGACATCCTTGTCTTTTGACGAACACCATCCGGAGCGCAGTTTGCAACGCAAGGAGGGAACTTTGGAGTTTGCCACTCCGCAAGGCGACGTGCTCCGTCCGCTATACGACCTACACCGACAACGGTATGTCGTTTACTGGGATTTGCGGAAAAAATGAAACAGGAATAAATGAAGTAAGTTGTACAGTTGTACGGCACACTTGACAAAGCTGACTGACGGACTCAGCCCGATTGACTAACAGACTCGGCAATGATTTTATGACAAGTCCGTCAGTCAACAGCATTAAGTCCGCCAGACAATACAGTTGAGTGTATATAAAAAAGTGTTCCCCGATTGAGTGGAGCGGGACACTGGTTCGTATTAAAGGGCAAAAGAATAAAATAAACAGGTATGAAGAAGATATTTTTCTTGTGCGGGATACTGCTGAGCGGATTCCCGCTGATGGCAGACAACACCGAGGTATTGGAACTGGCGTCTCCGAACGGTACGCACGAAGTGACGTTCCGTCAGGTCAAGACGGCGAAGGGGACGAACGAAGTGAACTATGACGTTACGTTCCGGGGACGGCCTGTCATCGTCCATTCGCGTGCCGGACTGGAAATGGACAACTGGGTGTGGGAAATGGCGATAGGAATGCGCAATCTGGAGCAGCCCACTTGCTGGATGGACCGGTTGGAGGTGGACTCCGTAGTGACACATCCATCGGTGGACAAAACGTGGACACCTCTCTACGGAGAACGAAGCAAAGTGCACGACCGCTACAACACGGCCACCTTGTATCTCTCCCGGAAAGATGACTCCGCTTACCGGCTGAACATTGAGGTACGGGCCTATGACGAGGGCATCGCTTTCCGTTATTTCCTGCCGGAACATCCCAAGGCGCTTTTCCATAAGGTGACGGGCGACTTGACGGAGTACACTTTCCCCGCAGGGACAAAGGCGTGGAGCGAGAAGTGGGCGCAAGCACGGTTTGACTACCTACCCGTGGACAGCTTGAAGCGTCCCGTAGAGCGTGCCTTGACGTTGGAGTTGCCGGATGGTACTTGGGCGGCATTGGCCGATGCGGATGTAGACGATTGGTGTCTGACCAAATTCCGTACTTCGACAGACAAGCCCCATACACTGACCTCGGTAATGTACAGCCCCGTAGACGTTGTGACCTACTATGCCACACCGTGGAAAGTCATTATGGCTGCGGACAAACCCGGTGACCTGCTGGAGCACAACGACATCCTGCTGAACTTGAATCCGCCTTGCGAAATTGCGGATGCATCCCAATGGGTGAAGCCGGGCAAAATCATGCGCGAAACGACCATCACGACCGAAGGCGCGCTGCAAACCATCGACTTCTGTGCGGCGCACAACATACCGTATATGCTCTTTGACTGGCTGTGGTACTTGCCCTGCACTTCACACGACGGAGACGCGACAAAGGTGGTCAGCAAGCTCGATATGCCTCGCGTAGTGGCCTATGGCAAGGAAAAGGGAGTCGGCATCTGGCTCTACGTCAACCAGCACGCCCTGATGAAACAGGCACGCGAGTTATTCCCCCTGTTGCGTGAGTGGGGCATTGTGGGCGTGAAGTCCGGCTTTGTGCAATATGCTTCCCACCGATGGGCCACGTGGCTTCACGACTTGGTACGTCTGGCCGCCGAGAACCATCTGATGATGAACATCCACGATGAGTTTCGTCCCTCAGGCTTCAGCCGCACCTATCCCAACCTACTGACCCAGGAAGGCATTTGCGGCAACGAAGAGTTTCCCGACGCCACGCACAACACCATCCTGCCCTTTACCCGTATGATAAACGGTGCGGCGGACTATACCATCTGTTACTTCGACAAGCGGTTGAAGACCACCCACACCCATCAGTTGGCGGCTTCGTTGGTGTTCTACAGCCCGTTGCAGACCATCTTCTGGTACGACCGTCCGTCTTTCTATCAAGGCGAGCCGGAGATAGAGTGGTTCGAGAACCTGCAGACGGTGTTCGATGACTCCCGTGTGTTATCCGGCACTCCGGGCAAAGGCATTGTGATGGCACGCCGCAAGGGAGCGGAATGGTTCGTAGGCGCACTGACCAACAATGACGGTGCGGAAGAAACCATCGCCCTGTCATTCCTGGATAAGGATAAGAAATACAAGGCGTACATCTACACCGATGGCGGCGAGAAGATAAAAACACGCACCCAGGTGAAGTGCTCCTATAAGTTAGTGGACGCTTCGCAGACTCTGTCCTTCGACCTAAAACCCAGTGGCGGTGCAGCTATCCGGTTTGTCCCCGCGGATGATGACACGAAAGGATGGAAGAAATATAAAGGAGAGACATTATAAGTATAAATGGGAATTTAGCGGCCGGAGGCCGCAATGTGTTAATGTGCTAATATGCCAATGTGCTAATGCCATGCGGCGTGAAAACACATCAGCGCAAACACAGCGCAACCTAATTAGCACATTGGCATATTAGCACATTAAATTATTATAGAATATAAATAAACATAGATAAAAATATGAAACTAAGGAATTGGATTGCCGGTGCGGGATTACTGCTGTTGGGAGCCTGCGTACCAGCCGGCGAAAGTTTTGAAGAAGAGGCGTTGCGGTATTGCGACAGTCAGGTACGCCGCACGCTGGCCGAACTGAAGGAAGTAGGCGGAGGCAGTATTGACTACACGATGATGCCCCGTAACATTGCGGACAGTCTCACGGTGTGGCATTGCCGTAAGGCGGTGAAGGAAGAATGGTGCAGCGGCTTCTGGCCCGGCATCTTGTGGTACGACTACGAAGCGACGGGTGACGAGACCATCCGACAGGAAGCCGAGAAGTTTACAGCCTCGCTGGAGTTCCTGTCACGCACACCGGCTTTCGACCACGATTTGGGTTTCTTGGTATTTTGCAGCTATGGGAACGGCTATCAGCTGACGCACAATCCGGCTTACAAACAAGTCATTCTGAATACCGCTGACACATTGGCCACGCTGTACAGCCCCACAGTGGGCACCATCCTTTCCTGGCCTCGCAATGTGGGAATGTTCGGAGGACACAACACCATTATGGACAATATGATTAACTTGGAGATGCTGATGTGGGCATCGAAGAACGGAGGAGACCCTTCGTTGGCGAACATCGCCATCTCCCACGCTGACAAGACAATGAAATATCAGTTCCGCGACGACTATACTTCATACCACGTAGCGGTTTACGACACACTGACGGGCGACTTCATCAAGGGAGTGACCCACCAGGGCTACGCTGACAACACGATGTGGGCACGCGGACAGGCTTGGGCCATCTATGGTTATACGATGATGTATCGGGAGACGGAGCTGCCCCGCTACTTAGACTTTGCGCAGAAAGTGACCGACGTGTACCTGCAACGCCTGCCCGAAGACTATGTGCCCTACTGGGACTTCGATGCGCCGGGCATTCCGGATGCGCCCCGTGACGCCTCTGCCGCTGCGATAGTGGCTTCCGCCCTATTGGAGTTGTCGGGATATGTTCCAGGCGAGAAAGGTCAAGGATACAAGGATGCCGCCATCAAGATGCTGCAGTCGCTCAGTTCGGAAAAGTACCAGAGTCGTGCGGAGAAGCCGTCGTTCCTGTTGCATTCCACCGGACACTGGCCGTGTCATTCGGAAATAGACGCTTCCATCATCTATGCGGACTATTATTACATCGAAGCGTTGTTGCGGCTGAAAGCATTGGATGAACAAAAATAGTTTATATAGAGGTTAGGTTATAAATAGGTATTAGCAACAGAGGGGGTGTATCAAAATGATTTAGAACACGGAGACACAGAGGTACAGAGATTTTATTTTATTGATTTACAAATATATTTTCTCTGTGTCTTTGTGTCTCTGTGTTTTATTTCCCAATTATGATACATCCTCATCATTCATCATTTATAAATATCGGTTACTGTTGGGCAA
>CALUIQ010000105.1 GCA_944320735.1 uncultured Bacteroides sp.
TTGCTCGTTCTCAAGTCGATTTGATTTATGGGATGAAGTCGGGCGAATCTCCTTGGCTGCTTTCTGTCCTGTTGCTTCTGCTGATAGGCCCCGCTGAAGAGGTGTTTTGGCGCGGTTATGTACAGCATACGCTTTCTCTTCGATGGAATCCCAATATCGGTTTTCTTGTATCGACTTTGCTTTATGCGGCAGTACATGTCCCGTCGTGCAACTTTATGTTGCTGATGGCGGCTTTGGTGGCGGGTATCGTATGGGGTGGACTCTATAGGCTTTTCCCCGGACGTCTTTCGATGCTTGTTATTTCCCATGCTTTGTGGGACGCTGCGGTGTTTGTGTGGTTTCCTATCGTTTGAAGGGAGGCTGGCGTGCCGGATGTATCAGCGGATAGAGCCGGATTTTGCCGTGCGAAAGGTTTTCGCTAAAAGAATGTGAGGAAATGGCATTGGTTTTTCAGAACATTTTATATCTTTGCTTGGTGAAACTTAATAATAAAATGACCCATGAAAAACCGATTGATTCTTTGTATAGGACTCTTCTTGGTGCTGACGGCTTTTAGGGCCGACAAGCCTGTGATTACTGTTTTTATGATTGGGGATTCCACTATGGCCGATAAGAATTTGACAGGTGGAAATCCGGAACGTGGATGGGGACAGATGTTGCCCGGATTCTTTACGGAGGACATACGGGTGGACAACCACGCCGTGAACGGACGCAGTTCGAAAAGCTTTATCGATGAAGGCAGATGGGACAAAGTGCTTTCTTTGATAAAGAAAGGCGATTATGTGTTTATCCAGTTTGGACATAATGACGAGAAGCCCGATCCCAAACGCCATACCGACCCTGGTACCACGTTCGATGCCAACTTGCGGCGTTTTGTAAACGAAACCCGTGCCAAAGGGGGAATACCTGTTTTGTTTAACTCCATTGTGCGCCGCAATTATGGCTCGGTGAGCGATTATGCCAAGATTGACGCAAAGGTTGAAGCTGCCGTGAATCAAGATGATGTACGTGCGGATGCAAGCCCATCGGATGATGTTGCCGCGCAGGCAAAGGAATATCATTTGATTGATACGCATGGGGATTACCTGAAGTCGCCCCTTGTGGTGGCAAAGGAGCTGGATGTGCCTTTCGTAGATATGAATAAAATAACGCATGACTTGGTGGAAGGCTTGGGCTATGAAGACTCGAAGAAACTTTTTATGTGGGTAGAGCCTAACGTAGTGCCTGCCATGCCGAAAGGACGTGAGGATAATACACACCTTAATATATATGGAGCACGTTTGGTAGCCGGGTTGGCGGTGGACGCTATTGCCGAGGCTGTACCGGCGTTGGCACCTTATGTGCGTCATTACGATTTTGTCGTGGCCCAAGATGGCAGCGGCGACTTCTTTACGGTACAGGAAGCCATCAACGCCGTGCCCGATTTCCGCAAGAATGTCCGTACGACAATATTGGTACGCCGGGGCGTTTATAAGGAAAAGTTGATTATTCCTGCCTGCAAGCTCAATATCTCGTTGATAGGGCAGGAAGGAACCGTATTGGAATATGACGGCTATGCCAGTCGCCCCAACCGTTTCGGGGAAGAGATGAGCACGTCCGGCTCAGCGTCTTGTTATATTTATGCGCCCGATTTTTATGCCGAAGGCATTACGTTTGCCAATACGGCAGGACCCGTGGGGCAGGCGGTGGCGTGTTTTGTCAGTGCGGACAGGGCTTATTTCAAAAAATGTCGTTTCTTGGGCTTCCAGGATACGCTTTACACGTATGGCAAGGGATGTCGTCAGTATTATGAGGATTGTTACATCGAGGGCACGGTCGATTTTATTTTTGGCTGGTCAACGGCTGTATTCAACCGTTGCCACATTCATAGTGTGGGCGATGGTTATGTGACGGCTCCTTCTACCGACCGTGGGCAAAAGTATGGTTATGTATTTTATGATTGCAAGCTGACCGCAGCTTCCGGAGTGCGGAAAGTCTATTTGTCCCGTCCTTGGCGTCCCTATGGGAAAGCCGTGTTTGTCCGTTGCCACCTGGGAGGGCACATCCTTCCCGAAGGGTGGAATAACTGGGGAAAGAAAGACAACGAGAAGACCGCTTTCTTTGCCGAATATCAAAGTATGGGCGAAGGTGCTCATCCCGATGCCCGTGCCGCATTCTCCCATCAGTTAAGCGACCTCCGCGACTATGCGATAGAAACAGTGTTGGCGGGTGAGGATGGTTGGAATCCTGTGGCAAACGGCAATGCTTTAATGAATGTAAAACGTTGAGACGGTTTGGGTATGGTTCTGAAGAAATGTTATGTGCTACTTTGTGTGGTGCTGTACCTGCTGCCGCTACGGGCACAGTTGTTTGGCTCGTTCACCCATTATTCCACCGAGGACGGGTTGTCACAAAACACAGTGATGAATATTCTGCAAGACCGTCGGGGCAATATGTGGTTTACCACGTGGGACGGACTCAACAAGTTTGACGGTTATACGTTCAAGGTCTATAAGGCCAAGCCCGACAACTTGGTGGAATTGGTCAACAACCGAGCGGACTTCTTGTACGAAGATTCATTGGGTTGTCTATGGCTGCAGGCTTATGACGACCGTGTCTTTCGTTTCAATCCGCAGACGGAAGTTTTTGAACGTGTTCCTCAGCGCAACGAGGACGGACGCTCGCAGCAGATTGCTTCTATTAAAGTGTTGTCTGGCGGGTCGGTATGGTTGTTGGCCAAGCACGAGGGGGCTATCCGTGTGCGTACCGATGCGGAAACCTTGGAAATGTCGTCCACTTGGTATTCGATGACAAGCGGGCTTATCTCGGCTACGTTGGTGCATAACGTCTTTGAGGATGCCGACCGAAATGAATGGTTGCTGACGGACAATGGCTTGGCGCAGATTGTACCGGGGCGGGAGAAAGAACCCAACTCTTTCTTTGTGGCTAAGGCTGACGATGCGGGTGTGGACAGACAGCCGTTTTATGTGGCTTATGAATGGAAGGAACGAATTTATTTTGGTTCGGACAAAGGGCGTGTGTGGTGTTACGACAAGCGGAAGGAACAGTTCGTCTTGATGCAGTTGCCCGGCGAAAGCAGGTTGGTGGATATCAAACCGCTGGATGACGATGCCTTGGCTTTTGTTATGATGAATGACGGGTTGGTGGTTTACCATTCTACCTCCGGGGAGATGGAACATTACGGTGCAGAACATTTGCATTCAGCTCCGGTTTACTCCATATATATAGATAGGTATAAAAACATCTGGTTCGAACAATATACTTCCGGACGCATTATCCGTTTCGATGCGGTGGCTCGTAAGTTCAAGGAAGAACATTTGGTGGTAGAACCTACCAGTACCGACCGCTCTCGTCCGGCTTTCCATATTCACGAGGATATTTTCCATCATCTGTGGGTGCATCCTTACGGGGGAGGTTTCTCCTATTACGACCGTGAGGACGACTGCTTGAAGCCGTTCTATAATGATACGAAAGCCCCCGACTGGCGCTTCTCCAATAAAATCCATTCCGTGTACTCCGACCGTCAGGGCAATCTGTGGATGTGTACCCATTCCAAAGGTTTGGAGAAAGTGGTTTTCTATCAGGAACAGTTCCATTTGCTTTCGCCATCACCGGGCAACAATGAAATGTTGGGCAATGAAGTACGTGCGCTTTGCGAGGATGCGGACGGGAATGTATGGGTAGGCACCAAGGACGGTATGCTCCGGTTGTATTCGCTCGAAAGGAAAGAGTTGGGGTATCTGACCGAATCGGGGACGGTGGCTCATACGGGTAGACCGATGGCCGGCAATGCCTATTTTATGATGCAGGATAGCAAAGGTTGCCTGTGGATTGCGACCAAAGGGGAAGGAGTCGTTAAGGCTGAGCTGCTTCGAGCGCCTCACCAATATCGGCTGACCCGTTATCGCTATGATAAAGACGACATCTATAGCTTGAGTAGTGACGATGTCTATTGCATTTATGAGGATGCGAAAGAACGTATTTGGGTGGCCACGTTTGGCGGAGGTGTCAATTACCTGACCCGTGACGCGGAAGGAAAAGAAGTCTTTATCAGCCACCGTAACCACCTGAAGGGCTATCCGATAGATTATTGCTTCAAGGTGCGTTTTATTACGGGCGATGAAGAAGGACATATCTGGATAGGCACCACGGTTGGCGCGCTGATGGTGGATGGTGATTTCAAGAATCCCGAAGAAGCAAGGTTCTATCATTACCTGCGTGTGCCGGATGATGCAAGCAGCCTGAGCAATAACGATGTGCATTGGATTATCCCGACCCAAAAAGGCGAACTATACATTGCGACCTTTGGAGGTGGATTGAATAAACTCCTGTCGCTGGATTCGGGCGGGAAAGCGACTTTCAAGTCCTATACGGTGGCTGATGGGTTGCCCTCAGACATCCTTTTGTCCGTTCGAGAAGACCGGAAGGGTGCTTTGTGGATAAGTACGGAGAACGGTGTTAGCAAGTTTGATCCCGAAGATGAATCTTTCGAGAACTACAATGACAAGCGTTTCGGTTCCCGGGCACGTTTTAGTGAAGCGGCTTCCGAGTACACCCATGCGGGCGAGATGCTTTTCGGGAGCACGTTGGGCGTATTTCATTTCAATCCCGACTCCATCCGTAAGAGTACGTTTGTACCTCCCATTGTGTTCTCGCGTTTGTCGGTGGAGAATAAAGTGGTGATGCCGGGCGAGCATTCATTGTTGAAGGAGATATTGGATGCCACACCCTCGTTGACGTTGTCCCATCGGGAGAATATCTTCTCCATCGAGTATGCGGCATTGGATTATACAGAACCTACCGACATCCGGTACGCCTATATTTTGGACGGATTTGAGAAACATTGGAACTATGTGGGCAAGTTGCGTATGGTCACTTATACCAATCTGCCGCACGGCGATTATGTATTCAAGGTGCGTTCTACCAATTCGGATGGGCAGTGGACGGACAACGTACGTTTATTGCCTATCACGGTGTTGCCATCGTTTTGGGAAACGCCTTGGGCCTACTTTCTCTATGTGCTCTTTGTGCTGCTGTTTATTGTGACGGCGGTTTACATCTTGTTTACCATCTATCGTTTGAAGCATAAAGTGTCTATGGAACAGCAGCTCACCAATATGAAGTTGCGTTTCTTCACCGATATTTCCCACGAGCTTCGTACTCCGTTGACGTTGATTTCCGGTCCGGTAGAGTATGTCCTGACCAACAAGGATTTGCCGGCTGAGGCACGGGAACAGTTGCAAGTGGTAGAGCGGAATACCAAGCGTATGTTGCATTTGGTCAATCAGATACTCGATTTCCGAAAGATACAGAATCAAAAGATGAAGATGCGGGTACAGCGGGTGGATGTAGTGGCCTATACACGCAAAATAATGGACAGCTTCAATGCCATGGCCGAGGATCATCAGATAGATTTTCTCTTTGAGACGGAAAAGCCCGAACTCTATTTGTGGGTGGATGCCGACAAGTATGAGAAGATTATTTTCAATCTGTTGTCCAATGCCTTCAAATATACGCCTAATGGAAAGATGATTAGCGTGTTTATCCATGAAAATGAGAAAACCATATTGGTAGGCGTGCGCGACCAAGGCATCGGCATTGCCGAGAATAAGCGGAAATCCATTTTTATGCGCTTCGAGAACTTGATTGAAAACAACCTCTTCAACCAGTCAAGTACCGGCATCGGGCTTTCGTTGGTCAAAGAGCTGGTGGATATGCACAAAGCGGTGATTACGGTAGACAGCACGTTGGGCAAAGGTAGTTGTTTCAGTGTCGAGTTCCTGAAAGGGAAAGAACATTATGATGACAATGTCGAGTACTTGCAGGACGATGCGTCGGTGGAGGTAGCCGAGCTGCCTTCTGGAAGCGATGGGGACGACACGGACGCTTCACGTCCTACAATGCTGTTGGTAGAAGATAACCAAGAGCTTCGCTTGTTCCTGCGTAGCATTTTCGGTACGGATTATCGCATTGCCGAAGCTTCCGATGGAGTGGAAGGTTTGGAAAAAGCGGAACTTTTGTTGCCTGACATCATTATCAGTGACGTGATGATGCCCGGCAAGGATGGCATTGCCATGACCCGCGAATTACGTGCCAATATGACGACCAGCCACATTCCAATTCTTTTGTTGACGGCAAAGAATACGTTCGAGAGCAAGTTGGAGGGCTTGAAATACGGTGCGGACGACTACATTATGAAACCTTTTAGTGCGGCCTACCTGAAAGCTCGCGTCAAAATCTTGCGCGAACAACGCCAAAAGTTGCAAGACCTGTATCGTGACCGGATGATGCAAGCCGCTTTTCAGGCGGACGAAACACAAGAGGAAAAGGCGGAAGTGCCAGAAATGTCACCCAACGACCGTAAGTTTATGGATAAATTGATGGAATTGATGGAAAAGAACTTGGACAACGGGGATATGGTTGTGGACGACTTGGTGCGCGAATTGGCTGTCAGTCGTTCGGTATTCTTCAAGAAGCTGAAGACGCTGACCGGACTTGCGCCTGTTGAGTTTATCAAGGAAGTACGCATCAACCATGCCATCCGCTTGATTGAGACAGGCGAATACTCCATGACCCAGATAGCCTATATGGTAGGCATCAACGACCCTCGGTACTTCAGCAAATGTTTCAAGCAGAAGATGGGCATGACACCTACGGAGTATCGCGACAAGCACAAGAGCAAATAAGGAACTTTACCGCTTTAAGATAAGATTGGAGGGACATCCTTCTCGCAAGGACATCCCTCTCTCTTTGCAAAGAATGCCTTTCTTCGGGGGAACACCATCGAAAGGCGTAGTTCTTTGACCTTTATTTATTAGCAACCTATGAAAACTATTTCGATGGCAAAGATACGCTTTTGGCTTTTGTCGTATGTGCAATTTTTCGTTTACGGATGGGAAAAGTTGGTTATTCCTAAGAAATGTGTAACTTTGTTCGCCAAAATAGAAAGGAAATGGAAAACACAGAACAGATTGTCATCG
>CALUIQ010000106.1 GCA_944320735.1 uncultured Bacteroides sp.
TTAACAATGGACAATTGACAATGATTTGCTAATCAATATCCGATTCATTGTATTTGCTAATTGTTAATTGTCAATTATCAATTGTCAATTGTCAATTGTGCGCTCCGCGCACATAAATTATCATTTATACGCTGGTATGTCTTTCCGTTTCAACACCTTGCCCGGTACGTCGTGCAACCCCTTCCGTGAAGGGCGCACCCGGTGCTCCTCCATAAAACGCGCCAAGATGTCCCGATGCTGTTGGGCTACTTCCGCATAGGCTCGTTCCATCATCAAGTTGCGTGTTTCTCCTCGGTCAGCTTGCATATCGAACAATTGCTCCCGGTTGAGGCCTTTGTCGTAGAGCACGTATTTGTAACGCTCCGTGCGTACCATCCAGCCGCGTGTCCGGCTACCGTCAAACCGCGTTTCGGTAACTACATATTCCTGATGAGGTGCTTGTGGATTGGCCTCTTCTGCCAATTGGCGGAACGATGTTCCTGCCGTGCCTTCAGGGCGTTTGGCACCGGTCCAATCGCAGATGGTGGCAAAGAAATCAACCCCGTTACTGATGAGCTGAGGCATCACCTTGCCCGCGTGTTTCCGTCCCGGCAGGGTGACAATCAGCGGCACGTTCACCACTTCTTCGTACAAAGCCGACTTTTGGTTCCATCGATGCGCTCCCACACCGTCGCCATGGTCGCTGCTGAATATCACTACCGTATTCTCCCACAAGCCAGCGGCGTCAATGGCATCTACTATCTTGCCTATCTCTTGGTCTACCTTTTCCACTAAGCGGTAGTAGGCATACCGATATTGACGCCAGTCATTGGGTGTCCATCGCGTACTGGGGTAAACGTTGTAGTTGGCCGAGCGTTCTTGTTCTATCACGTCCGCATCGTAAGGATTCTTGGCGAAGTTGGCAGGCAGGCCGGGACAGTCGCGCAAGTCGGGCGCTTCCACATTGCCGTAAGGTAGGTTTTGGCTACGGGCAAACTCGCAGATGTTGTGCGGGTTGTCAAATGAAGCCACGAGGAAGAACGGGCGTTCGTGTTTCTGCTTCAAGTAGTCCACGCAGGCTTCCGCCAATCCGTCGTCACTGTGCCGGTAGAGTTGGCGGAAACCGAATTTCCCATCGGGAATGTCCAGCAACGGCAAATGCCACTTTCCACCGTAAACGCAGTCATACCCCGCCGCTTTCACCAAGCTGCCCAAGGTACGCGTCTGCAGGCTGTCCGGCATGGGTGCTCCGTTTACTAGCATATCCACTTCGTCCGGACGGTGTCCAGTAAACATAGCTGCCCGTGAGGGGCCGCTCAGGGGTGCCGTGCAATAAGCGTTTTCAAACACGATGCCTGCTGCTGCCAAGCGATCCATATTCGGGGTTTTCACATCCGTATTGCCCGCACAGCTCATAGCTCGTGCCGTCTGCTGGTCGGTGAAGATGTAGATGATGTTGGGCCGGTTGTCGGCATAAGCCGAAGCGGCACCTACGAGGGAAGCGCATGCCAGCCCTCTCAGTAAGATTCCATTTGTCATATTGATATCGATATTTGTTAGTCAACTTTGGACAATGGCAAAGATAAGCAAATCCTCTGAATCGGCGTTTTGCTCTTGTGCTACTCATTGTAGATATTGTACAAGAATCTAACACTTCTGTTCAAATCTCCCCAAAACGGCATCCACTTTTCCCATTAAAACAAAGGATGCTTCCCTTTAAATGAGAAGGTGTTTCTTTTTAAATGAGACAGCCTTTCTCTTTAAATGGGAAAATTCGGTTGAGGGGAAGATGGGCTTTTTAGAAGGCTTTCGCACAAAAAATACGTGCAAATGGGGCAAACAATGAAAAGGATTGTCTATTTTTGCATATACGTATGAAAAGAAGAATCTTTTATCTGTTGTTGGGGTGGCTGATGGCTCCGTGGAGTCTTGTGCCCCTTTGCGCCCAAACGGCTTTGGAGGCCGGATTGGGAAGTATCAACCGTGCTTCGGCCGAAGCCATCGTGGGGTTTTTGGCCGATGACGCCTTGCAAGGCCGTGAGGCGGGCACACGTGACTCGCGAATCGTGGCACGTTATCTGGCTTCCTGCCTGAAAGAAGCGGGCATCGCCCCCTTGTATGGCGACAGCTATTTCCAGCCTTTCGAGGCTTGCGCCAAGGAACGCCAGTTGCGGAGCCGGTGGCAGGTGCATCCGGACTCCATCGCGCGGTTGAAACAAGGCACGCACCGCTCGCTCCGTATGGCCAATGTGTTGGGACTCATCCCCGGCCAACGTGCCGATGAATACGTGATAATTGGCGCGCACTTCGACCATTTGGGCACAGACCCTACGTTGGAAGGTGACCCTATCTATAATGGCGCGGACGACAACGCTTCGGGCGTGTCGGCGGTGATGCAGATAGCGCGCGCTTTCCGGGCAAGCGGGACGAAACCTTTGCGGAACGTCATCATCGCCTTTTGGGACGGGGAGGAAAAAGGGCTCCTTGGCTCGCGCTATTTTTCGCAAAGTTGCGCTTTTCGCAAAGGATTGAAAGGCTACTTGAACTTTGATATGATAGGGCGCAATAACCGGCCGGACAAGCCCCGACACGTGGTCTACTTCTACACGGCTTCGCATCCGGCCTTCGGCAGGTGGCTGAGGGACGACATCGCCCGTTACGATTTGCAGTTGGAGCCCAACTACCGCCCGTGGGACAAGCCCACCGGGGGAAGCGACAACGCCTCGTTTGCCGTGTACGACATTCCCATCATCTGGTATCATACGGACGGCCATCCCGACTATCACCAGCCTACGGACCATGCCGACCGTCTGAATTGGGAGAAAGTGATTGAAATAACCAAAGCCGCTTTCTTGAACGCGTGGCGGCTGGCAAATGAAGAAGAGTATTAGCATATTCAATTTATGGTACTGAACTACATCTGGATAGCCTTTTTCGTCATCGCCTTCCTTATGGCTTTGGGGCGGTTGCTCTTTGCGGGCGACACGGAGGTATTTACTTCGTTGGTGAACGCCACGTTCGATTCGTCGAAGAACGCGTTCGAAATCTCTTTGGGGCTGACGGGCGTCTTGGCCTTGTGGTTGGGCGTGATGAAGATAGGCGAGCGGAGCGGTATGATAAACGCCTTGTCCCGCTGGCTCAGCCCGGTGTTTTGTCGGCTTTTCCCCGACATTCCCCAGGGGCATCCCGCCATGGGAAGCATCTTTATGAACTTCTCCGCCAATATGTTGGGGCTGGACAACGCCGCCACGCCGATGGGGCTGAAGGCGATGAAGGAGCTTCAGGAACTGAACCCGCGCAAGGACACGGCCACCAACCCGATGATTATGTTCCTTGTCATCAACACTTCGGGATTGATCCTAATACCAGTCAGTATTATGGTGTACCGGGCGCAGATGGGAGCCGCCCAGCCCACGGACATCTTCATCCCCACCTTGCTCACCACCACCGTGTCTACCTTCGTGGGCATCTTGGTGGTCAGCCTGAGCCAGCGCATCAACCTCATTTGTAAACCGATATTGATGCTGACAGGGGGTATCGCCTTGTTCTTCACCTTTTTAATCTACTTGTCCGTCAGCTTGGGGCGCGACCAGATGGGCACTTATTCCACCTTGACGGCCAACGTCATCCTGTTCAGCATCATTCTGCTTTTCATCCTTTGGGGAGTGTGGAAGCGGACAAACGTGTATGATGCCTTCATCGAAGGGGCCAAGGAGGGCTTCACTACCGCCGTGCGCATCATACCTTATTTGGTGGCTTTCCTCGTTGGAATCGCGGTTTTTCGCGCTTCGGGTGCTATGGATTTGTTGGTGCAGGGCATCGGCTGGGTGGTAGGATGGTTCGGGGTAGATACCAGTTTTGTGGGCGCATTGCCTACAGCCCTGATGAAGTCGCTCAGCGGAAGCGGGGCCAACGGGCTGATGATAGACGCTATGAAGGAATACGGGGCTGACTCGTTCGTGGGGCGGATGAGTTGCGTGGTGCGCGGTGCCTCGGACACTACATTCTATATCTTGGCCGTTTACTTCGGAAGCGTGGGGATTACTCGCACACGCAACGCCGTGACTTGCGGCCTGATAGCGGATTTCGCGGGCATCGTGGCGGGCATCCTCATCAGCTACCTGTTCTTCTATTGAATGAAGAATTAAGAATGATGAATGAAGAACTTTTATGCGATAAATGGGAATTTAACTGTGTGTTTACGATGGACCACAGATGACACAGATTAGACGAGATGACCACAGATTTTTATTTTTTTCTGTGGCGAAGCCCTTTAAAATCTGTGTAAATCTGTCTTATCTGTGTCATCTGTGGTCCATTAAATGCATAGCGCAGCCCGATAAATTATCATTTACTTAATATGATTATCTTATGATTACTTATCAGACCGAAGACATCGAAATGCCCGCCATCAAGAAACGGGAAACTACGGAATGGATCAAGGCCGTGGCCGCCACGTACGGCAAAAAAATCGGTGAAATCGCCTATATTTTCTGCTCGGACGAGAAAATACTGGAGGTGAACCGCCAATACTTGGGCCACGATTACTACACGGACATCATCACCTTCGACTATTGCGAGGGCAACCGACTGAGCGGAGACCTCTTCATCAGCCTGGACACTGTGCGCACCAACGCCAACCAGTTTGCCGGGGGTGATTACGACCGCGAGCTTCACCGCGTCATCATCCACGGCATCCTGCACCTGTGTGGAATTAATGACAAAGGACCCGGCGAGCGGGAAGTGATGGAGGAAGCAGAGAATAAGGCGTTGGGATTGTTGGAAAACAAAGGTTTTTTCCCAGAGAATGCGTAGTTGATGAATGGGAATTTATGCGCGCGTTGCGCGCTTTAATGAAGAATTAGGAATGATGAATGAAGAATGGTAATAGGAATTCTCCTCCTTCCGGAAGGAGGGGAGTTGATTACCTCAATTTTTCATTCTTAATTCATCATTCTTCATTTAACAGATAAATTATCATTTGCCTACGCATTTGCCGGATGAACGCTTTGGGCTTTCCCAAAGAAGTAAGCCGAGAGGTGAAGGCGATCCATTGCCCAAGCGATACCGATGCTTCCGGCCACGGCCAACGACACGGAGACCAACAGGAAGCAAATGCCGGTGGAATCGAACGAAAACAGCGGCAAGTACCCGCGGGAGAGCAGGGTGAATACGGGCGAGAACAGCAGGACGGGAAGCGTGTTGCGCCCGATGAAGCCCGAAAGGCGTGCGAGGCGGGAAGGCATATGGCGGTAGCTCCACAGCAGCAGGCAGAAGCAGAAGTAAGTGATAGCGATTCCCCCCAAATGGCTGCGGTCTAAGTTCTCCGGATAGAAGCATAATAAAACAAGCGGGATGACGGCTATCCAAGTGGGTTGGAAGAAGGATTTGAAATCCAACTTGCACCAGCACAGTACGCTGCCCGCCAAGAAGTAAAGTCCGTTGGCCCAATAGATAATCCCGCAAGCGTGCAGCCCGAACAAGGCAAGGCCGAAGACGACGACCCGGGTCAACACATTGCCCGGCGCGCACCGGCAAGCGAGGTGATACAGAATGAAGCAGAGCATCAGTGTATGCAGGTACCAGTAGGGACCGATGGGGTGGAGGAAGAGCTTGTCGAGCAAGACGCCCGCCGAAAGTTCGGTTATCCGCTCGCGCACGGGCAGCAGGTAGGAGGCCACGGCATAACTCAACTCCATACAGGCGTAAGGGATGAATATCCACAGTACCTTGCGCCCGCCTTTCCGCAAGTCTTTCATAGACTGGGCCAAGTAGCCGGAGATGAGCAGGAAGCCCGGCATATGGAAGGTATAGACTATCTGTTTGGCGTAGGGATAGTTGTCGCCTATGTACACCAAGTGGAAGGCCACCATCAGCAGGATGAGGACACACTTCAGATAGTCGATTTCAGGAATGCGTTGCAAGGACATTTTGAATGAAGAATGATGAATGATTAATGGTGAATGAAGAATTAGGCTGCGCTGTGTTGTCTGATTTTCCAACCGCGGATGGCACGGATGACGTGGGTTTATTCTTTTTAGGAGTTATCGGGAGTTATTGTATGGAGTTAAAGGGAGTTAGAGGCCAATAGAAAAAGGTATCGGCCTTTAACTCCGGACGAAGTCCCAACTCCTTCTAACTCCCGATAACTCCTAACTAGAATAAATCCGTGTTACCTGCGGAACTCATACGTTCCTGCCGTGCCTTCGAAGCAGAGCGTGCCGTCATCGGATTTCACTTCGCGGATGGGCAGGTAGACCTTGCCGTCCTTCAGCACTTGCCAGTTGCCGGGCTTCAAGTCGGTGATGACGAACTTCAGGTTTCCTTCCCCTTCCACTTTCAGCTCAAAGCGTCCGGAGAGTTGTTCGCTGTCCTTGCTGAAGGTCACGATGCGGTCGGCTATCTGTACGCCTACGGTATGCGCGCCGTCCAGACGTTTTACTCCGTTCAACTGCTTGCACGT
>CALUIQ010000107.1 GCA_944320735.1 uncultured Bacteroides sp.
TTAACAATGGACAATTGACAATGATTTGCTAATCAATATCCGATTCATTGTATTTGCTAATTGTTAATTGTCAATTATCAATTGTCAATTGTCAATTGTGCGCTCCGCGCACATAAATTATCATTTACCTACGCCCCATCTCCTTTCTTCCGCTTCAAGAAGTCCGTCGGGCTTTCTCCGAAGTAGTCCTTGTAGCACTTAGCGAAGTATGAAGGCGAGGTGAAGCCCACTTCGTAAGTAATCTCCGCGATGGTCTTTTCCGTGGATGCCAACAGGGAGGAGGCACGCTTCAAGCGGGCGATACGCACCAGTTCGTTGGGCGAATAGCCGCTCAACGCCTTGGTCTTGCGGTAGAGCTGCACACGGCTCAGACCGATGGCGTCGCCCAACTGCTCCACGCTGAGTTCGGGCTCGGAGAGGTGTTGGTCGATGAGCGTCTGCAGTTTGTCCAGGAATCCCTTATCCATCTCTTTCAGCGGAGTCTTACGTTCGGTGTTCAGCGTGCCGTTGCTGAAAGCTTGTTGCAGGCGGTGACGGTTGTCTATCAGGTTACGCAGGCGGGTGGTGAGCAAGGCTGCGCTGAACGGTTTGGCAATGTACGAGTCGGCCCCACACTCGTAGCCTTTTATCTTCTGCTCGTCCATGGCGTAGGCGGTGAGCATCACGACCGGTATGTGCGAGGTTTGCAGTTCCGACTTCAGCCGCCGGCAGCATTCCATACCGTCCATGACGGGCATCATGACATCGCAGATGATGGCGTCGGGCACGTACTTCATGGCCAGGCTGAGTCCTTCCTTGCCGTCCGCCGCTTCGATGACGTGATACTGCCCTTCCAGCACCGAGCGTACATAGTCGCGTATGTCCCGGTTGTCGTCTACGATAAGGATGGTTTCGCGCCCATCGTCTTCCATGGTGGGAGCTTGCGCTTGGGCTGTGCCTTGCGTGGCCTCTGCGAGGGCGCCTTCTTTCATCGGAGGCAATGCCGTGCGGGGAGCGGAAGCATCGCTCGGGACATCTTGCCGGGCGGCAGGCATCTCGATGGTGAAGGTCGTCCCTTTGCCCTCTGTGCTTTCTACCCGGATATCGCCGTGGTGCATCTCTACGAACGCCTTGACCAAAGCCAGTCCGATGCCCGAACCGGCATGGTGTACGTCTATCTGGTAGAAGTTCTCGAAGATGTGCTGCACGTGTTCGGCAGGCATCCCCGCTCCCGTATCGGTCACTTGCAGACGAAGCCACGGGTGGTTATCTTGCGTGAAGAAAGAGAGGTCGACTTGAACGCTTCCCGCTTCGGGCGTGAACTTGAAGGCATTGGAGAGCAGGTTGTACACGATGCGCTCCATCTTCTCGGCATCGGCGGTGACGACGTGAGGTCCATCGGTTTCATCCGGTGTATGCAGGCCGAAGCGGATGTTTTTCCGATAGGCCAAGGTGTGGAAAGCGTCGGTCCATTCGCGCAGGGCGGCAGCCAAGTCGAACTGGGACAGGTGCAGGTTCAGCTTGCCAGCCTCGTATTTGCGGAAGTCCAGAATCTGATTGACCAGCCGGAGCAAGACTGAGACATTCTTGTGGACGATGTTCAGCAGGAAACGTTCGTGCTCGTCCAAGTGCGTGCTTTGGTTCAGTTGTTCCACAGGGTCGGCAATGAGCGTCAGCGGAGTGCGGAAGTCGTGCGACACGTTGGTGAAGAAAGCCAGTTTGGCATAGGTGGCTTCTTCCAGTTGCTTGGACAGTTCGATAAGTTGGTCGCGCTGTTCTTCCAGCTGTTTCTTTTGCAGGGATAGCTCGTTATTGAGCCGGACTTTTGTCCAAAAGGCACGTACCGCCATGACGAGCAGTCCGATGGTCAGAGCGATAATCAGGATGCAGGCGTAGAGTAACATCCGCTGGGCGGAGTAACGGGTAAGGAACACGTCAATCCGGTCGT
The DNA here is from genome assembly GCA_944320735.1 of uncultured Bacteroides sp. Classification (GTDB taxonomy): domain Bacteria; phylum Bacteroidota; class Bacteroidia; order Bacteroidales; family Bacteroidaceae; genus Bacteroides. The sequence continues at coordinate 1,928 of CALUIQ010000107.1, forward strand.
TCAGCGTCTCAATCTTTCCGTCCAAGGTGTTGATTTGCTGCGTCTGCATCTGCATGATACGGGCGTTCGCCTTGTTCACCAATGCCGTGGACAGGATGTTTTCTTTGGCATACGCCTTGCCTTGCAGGATGTTCATGGCTACTTCCATCACCTTGTCTCCTCCGGTCGGATAGATAAAAGTCGCGTCCAATTGCCCCTTTGACACCATGTCTACCCCTTTCCCTTCGCCATAGAGTGCATCTATGCCGATGAATAACATTTCTTTCTCCCGTTTCCGGCGGACGGCTGCCCGGTAGGCTCCCGCAGCCATGCGGTCGTTGTAGCAAAAAACCAAGTCGATGTGCGGATGCAATGCCAGCAACGAGTCGAACATCTGTTCCGCTTTCGCTTCAAACCATCCCGCATCGATGCTGTCTATCGTCTCTATGTGCGGATAATCATGCAGTGCGTCTTTCAGACCGCGGTGTCGCTCTGTGTCGGGCGTAGAAGCGACAAGTCCTCTGATTTCTATGATTTTTCCCTGCCCTTCCAGACGGTTGGCTATGTAGTTACCCGCCCGCCTGCCGATGTCGTAATTGTCGGCTCCCACAAAGGCGGTACATTGTTCCGAGCGTGTCCGCCGGTCTACCAAGATGACCGGGATGCCCTTTTGGTAAGCCTTCTCAATGGCGGGACTCACGTCGTCCACCACGTTGGGCGAGACAATCAGCAGGTCGATTCCCATGCCGATAAGTTCCTCGATGTCCCGTATCTGGCGGGCGTTGTCATCCTTGGCAGCACGTATCTCCACCTTAACGCCGGGGTAGAACTGTGCCTCCCGCAGGATTTCCTTGTTGAGTTGGGTACGCCAGTCGTCATCGCTGCATTGGGAGACACCGATGAGGAAATCTTCACCTTGCGTGTGGCAACCGGACAATGACAGTATGACTGAAATGCCTATGACAAGTATGAAATGCCACTTTACTCCTTTCTTATTCATAATTGTTCTTGTTGATTAGGTTGACGACAACTTTCACCATTACATCCTTTTCTTCGGTTCGGCTCTCGGCAATCATCAGTGTAAGGGCAACAAGGGTATTGTCCGCAATGCGTTTGCTGCCATCCGGATTATAGAGGATACCGTTGCCTGCCATGAACCACAAGAAAAGTGTGGCGGCAATACGTTTGTTACCATCGCTGAACGAAATAAGATTGAGCGCCTCGTTGGAAGTCAACGTCTCTTGTGATTTTATTGTTCGGCCTAATACACCGACCAATTGTTTTAACTCCGTGTAGTGTTGTTCTGCCAATGCCCTATTGATGGCATAGCCTCTTACCAGATATTCTTTTAGGATGCGGTTGGCCCAAATGCGGAATTGAGTGCCGCGTTTGGAATTTACCCTGTATCCTACGGATATAATCATATCCAGATTATAAAATGGGATATTGCGGGTAACGGTTCTTTTGCCTTCCGTACGAACTTGTGCAAAAAATGCACAAGTTGGTTCCTTTTCTAATTCTTCCGTTTCATAGATATTTTTTATATGTCGCAAAATAGACGTTCTATCCGTTTGAAACAGTTCTGACATTTGCGCTTGCGAGAGCCACACCGTGTCATGCTCTAACTTGACGTCAATGGAGGTTTGTCCATCGGCGGTCTTGTAAATCACTATTTTATCGTTTAGTTCCATAGCTACCATCTTTAGTCTTGCAAATGTAATGATTAAAGATGAGATTCTATGAAACCCAACTGGATATCTTGTCATAATGGATGCAGAGACACGGAAATCTTGAGCGGATTTCGCTGGTGTCTCTGCATCCGTTTGTTTACCTCAACCGTCCCCGCAACGAATCGGGCAGTAAGGGCATAGCACCCTGCTGTGTGCAGACGTATGCCGAAGTGTCTACGGCCAGCCGATGGGCTTCGTTCACCGTCTTGCCTTTGAGGATGGCGGAGACAAAGGCGGCGGTGAAGGAGTCGCCCGCGCCTACGGTGTCTGCCACCTGCACACGGGGTGTCTCTACATACGATACGCAACCGGGGGTGAAGACATAGCTGCCATTGACACCGCACGTCAGGATAAGCATCCGCAGGTTATACTTGCCCAACAGAATCCAGCACTTGTCTTGCAGGTCGATGCCGGGGTAGCCGAACATGCGGCTGACGGTGACCAACTCCTCGTCGTTTATCTTCAAGATGTTGCAACGGCGCATAGAGTCGCACAGTATCTCCTTGGTATAGAAGCCTTGGCGTAGGTTGATGTCGAATATCTTCAGCGTGTCCGGCGTGTCGGGCATGGCATCGAGGAAGCGGCCGATGGTCTGACGGGACACCACGCTGCGTTGTGCCAACGAGCCGAAGCACACGGCGCGCGTCTGCCGTGCCAACCCTTCCAAGGCATCGGTATAAGGAATGTTGTCCCACGCCACGCCTTCCTTGATTTCATAGCAGGGCACGCCCGCGTCGTCCAGCGTCACCTGTACGGTGCCCGTGGGGTAGGGCACTGTCTCTACCACTCCATTCAACTTCTTCTCCCGGAAGTTTTCCAAAATCTCTTTGCCCAGTTTGTCATCGCCCACGGCACTGACTACCCGGCTCTCCAATCCGAATTGTGATACATGGTATGCAAAGTTGGCGGGTGCTCCGCCCAGTTTCTTTCCTTCAGGCAGCACGTCCCACAGTGCTTCGCCCATTCCTACTACATAGTTGTTCATGGTGTATTTGTTTAA
>CALUIQ010000108.1 GCA_944320735.1 uncultured Bacteroides sp.
ATTTTAGGTTTCTGCGGTTAAAGTCTCCTTCCCGTTCGTTCTCTTCCGGGTCTGTGACATACGTCCTAGTGGCATAGGTCAGTCCGTTGAGGTCGTAAGTCAGTTTGAAGTTCGATGCGGGGCGTACTATGACTTTACGCTGCTTGCGTTTATAAGGAGGAATCATCATGACGATTTTGAACCCTCCGGTCTCCTTCCAGATGTCACTGTATCTGGCGTACAGTCCTACCGTACAATGCTTGAAGTGACGCATGGCTTCAATCGTGGCTCCATAGTCTTTATAAATATACCTTCCTCCATACAGTCGGAATTCTGTATTTACCTTTTCCAAATATGCATTTATGCCTGCTTCTCCAATCAGACGTTCCATCTTGCTGCATTCCCATCCCGTTGCCATTGAGCAGAATCCGGTCCATCCTGCTTGGGCGTTTATGGCCAACCAATGATTTATAGGATACATCCACTTGATGTCAATTCCGTAACGTTCCTGCCCGAAGAGTCCACCGCTAACTTTGAAAAATTGATTTTTCCCCCATTTCCATTCTTTGGAAAGCACAGCCATGTTCAGTCGTATTTTTTTATACCGCTCCCCATAGTCGTTATAGACGGGAATAATCGCTTGTCCGGCCAATAACCATTGGTTACCGATGTGCCATTTCACGCCGGGAGTCAAATTGGCTAACACTTCGTACACCTTATTATGATAGAAATCTCTAAAATACAATTCCGCTCCCATAAATATCTCCACCTTTGTAGCGGAGGATGCAGGCTGTGCCTTTATGGCTCCAGACAATGCGGATAAAATGATTCCTGCCAATAGACTTTTTTTATTTATCCAGAATTTCATATACAGAATGTTGGCTTTTGTATTCGGGCACCATTCTCTTCATTCGCTTCACCAGTTCCATGTCGTTTTCCGTCGCGCTGGCTTTTACCATTTCGTCAATCTGCCGGCGGGCATCCTCATAATTATATTCCCGAACGGTGGCAATCTTTATTTTGGGGTGGAATGTCGGTTTGGTCGTTTCCTGTTCATTGAGGACTTCTTCATACAGCTTTTCCCCGTCACGTAGTCCGGTGATTTTTATTTCTATGTCCTTGGCTCCGCTCAATTGTATCATTCGTTTCGCAAGATCAATGATTTTCACCGGTTTACCCATATCGAATACAAATATTTCTCCTCCATTCCCCATTGTCCCGGCCTCCAATACCAGTTTGCATGCTTCCGGAATCAGCATAAAGTAACGGATGATGTCCTTGTGCGTTACTGTCATCGGTCCACCGTTTTTAATCTGTTCTTTAAACAGAGGTATGACAGAACCGTTCGAACCAAGCACATTGCCGAATCGGGTAGTAACAAACTGGGTATCTCCCTTTATCTTTCCATCTTTAATGGCTTTGTCCAGACTCTGTACGTAGATTTCACAGATGCGTTTCGAACAGCCCATCACGCTGGTCGGGTTCACCGCCTTGTCTGTCGATACCATGACAAATTTTTTAGTTCCATACTTCACGGCCAAGTCCGCTATGACTCTTGTACCTTCAATGTTGTTGCGGATGCTTTCCCCAGGATTATCTTCCATCATCGGCACATGCTTGTAAGCGGCTGCGTGGAACACATAGTCCGGGCGATATTCACTAAAGATTTCCTCCATTCGTTCCTTTATGCAGATGTCGGCTACGATGGTAGGTGCCTCTATGTTAGGCCATTGCTTTGCCATCATCAGACGTATGTCATGTAGCGGTGTTTCCGCTTGGTCTATCAAGACCAGTTTTTCCGGATCAAACGATGCCACTTGCTTCACAATCTCACTCCCGATACTTCCAGCGGCGCCTGTAATCAGAATCACTTTATTTGTAAGCAAATCTTTTACGGCATTGAGGTTGATTTCAATTTTTTCACGTGGCAACAAATCTTCTATTTCTACCTCCTTCAATTGTGTGTGGCTCAAGTCGCTTTTACCGTCCCATTCCTGTAAGCCAGTGTCCATATGTATTTTGATTCCGGCTTTTATTAGTCTGTCCACCATTTCCGAGTTGTTGCGTATGGCTTCGTTTTTCAATGGCGACACCAATAAGATGTTTGCTTGGTGCTTTTTCATTTGTTCCACCAAACGTGCATCGTTCGGATAGACCCGTACCCCCATCAGATAGCCGCTTTTCAAGTCTTCTTCATCCGATACGAATCCTGATAACACAAAGGGAGACGCTTCCTGGTTCCGGATACTCTTGGCAAGCCCCACACCTCCCGTCTTTACTCCATAGATGAATACCCGTTGGGCTTGTTTTTGGTTGAAGGTAGAGTCAAAGAGGTATTTCACCATAACCCGTACCGCCCACATTAAGGCAGTGGCCAACAAAGCCGCCAGCCCGATGTCTTTTGTCCGGATATCCATCAGCCATTCGTCCGAGTGAAACACATATTTGGCCACCATTGTCAGTGCCAGGCCGGTCAGCATAGCAAATCCTATTCGTTGCAAGTCTACAAATGAAGAGTAGCGGATAATCCCGGCATAAGTATGGAACAGTCTGAATCCGATGATATAGAATATCAAGTAGAAACAGAAAGTTCCCATCAGGATTCCCCTATGCTGAAGCGTATGCAACGCACCGTTGTTTAGTAGATAAATAAACATGTCGGCCAAAAGTACCAAAAGGCAATCCATGACCAAGATACACCAAAACGGTAATGCTTTTTTGGAAAAATACCAATTTGTAATTTTGGAAATCATAATGTCGTAATTTAGATAAATGGGAATTTAGCGGCCGGAGGCCGCAATTGACAATTAACAATGGACAATTGACAATGATTTGCTAATCAATATCCGATTCATTGTATTTGCTAATTGTTAATTGTTAATTATCAATTGTCAATTATCAATTGTCATTCAATAATGTTCTCTTTGATAGTCTGTACAATGTAGGCCACATCCTCCTCCATCACGCAAGGACCGGAGGGCAAGCAAAGGCCTCGCTTGAAGAGGCTTTCCGCAGTGCCGTCCGTGTAGTGCGGGTTGTACCGGTACACAGGTTGCAAGTGCATGGGTTTCCATAGCGGGCGCGATTCTATGCCGGCGGTGTCCAATGCTATGCGCATTGCTTCCACGTTCCGGTTGGGTTCACAGTCCGTATGCGGTTGGGTGGTTACGTGCGTCACACCGGCAGCACCTCCTACGGCTCCCTTCACCGTTGTCTCGTAAGCGTGTTCTTCCCCTTTTACGTGCAAGTTCTCATCCAGCAGAATCGTTACCAGCCAGAAGTTGCTGTCTTGGCGGGTGGACGGATTCTCATGGAGGGTGATGCCCTCAGTGCCTTCCAATAAATCCTTGTATAAAGCCTGAAGTCGTTTGTGGTGGGCGATATGCTCGTCCAACACCGTCATCTGTCCGCGTCCTATGCCGGCACAGATGTTGGACATACGGTAGTTATAGCCTATCTTCTCATGTTGATAGTACGGATAAGCCTCACGAGCCTGTGTGGCGTAGAACATGATTTCCTGTTTCGCTTCCTCGTCCGGACAAATCAGTGCCCCGCCGCCCGATGTGGTAATCATCTTGTTTCCGTTGAAAGATAGCACGCCGTATCTGCCGAACGTGCCGCATACCCGTCCGTCATACCGGCTACCCAATCCTTCCGCCGCATCCTCTATCACCGGGATGTCATACTTGTCGGCTATCGCGCAAATATCCTCTATCCGTGCCGGCATGCCATATAAATAGACGGGTACGATTGCCTTCGGCTTTTTGCCGGTGGCAGTCATGCGGTCTACGATGGCGCGTTCCAACAATTCCGGACTCATGTTCCAAGTCTCCGGTTCCGAATCAACAAATACCGGAGTTGCTCCCAAGTAAGTTACCGGATGTGATGAAGCGCAGAATGTAAAGCTCTGTACCAGTACCTCGTCTCCCGGCCCGACGCCACAAGCCAACAACGCCAGATGTACCGCTGCCGTGCCTGCTGATAAGGCAACCACTTTCTTGTTCAATTCGTAGGAAGCATTTCCTTGAATATCGTTCACAAAATGTTCCAAGTCAGCTTCAAACCCGTTGACGTTGGGACCTAGTGGCACTACCCAATTCGTATCAAACGCTTCTTGGATATAGGCCATTTCATTCCCGCTCATGTGGGCGAGACACAAGTAAATACGTTTATCCATTTGCTTTATAAAATAAAAAAGATAAGAATATTCAGTAGATATCGTAGGGGCAATAGAAGATTGGGCGGGGCAATACCTCGTCTTAAAATCTCATTAAAAAAAGTCTGTGGTTTATGGACAGTACGATAATGGTTGTTTGCTGCTTATAAAAGCTTAATGACTTTGCATCGATTTCCTACCGCTAATACTCTATCCGGAATATCTTTGGTTACTACTGAACCGGCACCTACTATACACCATTTTCCAACTTTAACACCGGGTATGATAGTCGTTCCAGCACCAATCCAAGAACCTTCCCCTATATGTACATTTCCACATAACGTAGCGTGGGGAGAGATGTGTACATAATCTTCTATCACACATTCATGGTCTACGGATGCTCCGGTATTGATAATGCAATGTTTTCCTATTGCCACGTCTGCTTGTATGACGGCACCTTGCATTACTACGCTCCCTTCATTTATTTTGGCAGTAGGAGAAAGGATTGCCGATGGATGAATGGCTGTCCCAAATTCAGTCTGAAGTTTTTCGGCAATCATCTTACGAATGTTGTTTGCACCAATACTTATAATGAAGGGAGATAATCCCAGACATTTATGAAGAACTGGATATCCCTGCAGTTGTGTAATTTGGGGATTGTCATCTACTAACCCGTCAACTTGAATTCCGGAAGCTTTCAGAATATCTATAATCACTTTTGCGTGACCGCTTGCACCATACAAGAACATATTGTGTGTCTTTTAATTATTTCCTGTAAAAGGCTCCATAGTAGCCGAAGTTACTGAAGAAATACCTTCGCGTACAAATACCTTTTTAAGGGTGATAAATATGATTTCCAAGTCTATTAATAATGAACAATGGTCAACATACCACACGTCCAATTCAAATTTCTTGCTCCAACTGATGGCGTTCCGTCCATGGCACTGTGCCCATCCCGTAATGCCCGGACGCACCTCGTGCCGCCTTGCCTGCTCCTTGCTGTAGAGAGGTAAGTACTGGACGAGTAGGGGACGAGGGCCAATCAGTGCCATATCCCCTTTCAGCACATTGATAAGTTGTGGTAATTCATCGATGGAGGTAGAGCGCACAAACTGTCCCACTTTCGTCAGGCGTTGTTCGTCTGGCAACAAATTTCCTTCTGCATCCCGTTCATCTGTCATAGTTTTGAACTTGATTACTTTGAATATCTTCCCGTCCTTTCCCGGACGTTCTTGCAAGAAAAACGCACCTGCACCCTTGTTGGCAAAGTGCAGCCAAAGAGCAATGACAGCCAGTATTGGCCAAATGACAGCCAATACACAGAGCGCGATGATAAAATCTATCACCCGCTTGAAACAATGTTTATACATGATTGTTT
>CALUIQ010000109.1 GCA_944320735.1 uncultured Bacteroides sp.
TGCTCCCCCGTTTGTCGGGGGAGAGCAACCTTCCGGAAGGAGGAGAGCTTTATTACCTTTCTTCACAAACTCTAATTCTTCATTCTTAATTCATCATTCTTCATTTAATAGATAAATTATCATTTAATCTGCCGCTTCACCCCTTTAAATGAAAGCAACCTTTTGTTTAAATGTAAATCGGTCTTGCTAATGGATCGTTTGTTGAACCGGCAAGAAGCTATGTTTCACCCTCTCTACACTTATCTTTCCATTGTAAGTTTCACGCCTTCACGCCACTTCAACCATTTGATTTTGAATAAGATATTGTGAAAGACACATCTTTCACGGATGCTTCACGCCTTACAGACCTGCCAAAATCGTACAGGCTAAGGACAAGATTGTACATTCTATGAATGAATGCGCACAACACCCATCTTTCACAAAGAACAGGCAAAAGGGAACCGTGAAACTTCCGTGAAAGATGTATCTTTCACAATATTTCATTATAATACAGCAGATTACGGGGACGTGAAGGCGTGAAAGCAGGATGGTTTGCAGAGAAAGAACCTATGGTTTACGAAAGAAAAAGCGATGTTTTTTTCCGGGAAAAGACAAAGTGTTTTTGAGCGTAGCTAATCTCCCGCTTGCTTAAGTAATTAATCATATTTAGTTTATACTATAAATGGGAATTTAGCGCGCGTAAGCGCGCTTTAATGAAGAATTACAGTAATCAACTCCCCTCCTTCCGGAAGGAGGGGTGCCCAACGGGCGGGGTGGTAGGAAAAGAATGATTTGACCTATTTATATAATGATAAGAATAGGAGTCGCTTATGCGGCATATTTCTCCTACCACCTCCCCCTTCGGGGACTCACCCCCTCCTTGCTCCCCCGTTTGTCGGGGGAGAGCAACCTTCCGGAAGGAGGAGAACTTTATTACCTTTCTTCACAAACTCTAATTCTTCATTTTAATTCATCATTCTTCATTTAATAGATAAATTATCATTTATTTTGCACACTTACTTATTTAATAGCTTACTTATCATTTATAAATTAACATCACTTTCATGCGAAGAATCATTTTGTATTTAGCGTAAGGTTGATGGTGTACATCTTGGCGGCTTCCAGCGTAGTGGGGAAGCCGTCATTTATCGTGGCAGTTTGACCGCTTATCCGAATAAAGTCGGTAAGAGTTATATTGCCGGGCACTACGTTGGCTTCCCAACACTCGGTGCCGTCATCATAGGTGGTGTGCTTCATCTTGAGCCAGTCTTGCGTGCCGCTGCCTGTCACCGTGCCTTGGTTGTTGGTGCAAGAGGTGTTTCCGTGGACTTCCACCGATTGTACTTGTGCGGCTTGCGTGCCGCTAAGCACCACGCGCACTTTGGCAAGCTGATGGATGAATGGCAGGGTGGTGGTACTGCCGAAGGTAGCGGTTGTCTTGGCTTGCAACACGTAGGCAAGTCCGTCCGTTTGGTCGCTGAGGTCTATCGTGCCGTCCGCCGAGGCAGCCGGGGAAGTGTACCAAGCCGTGATGGCACCGCTTTGAGTGGTGTTCTTCCAAAAGATGGGTGTGACGGCTTCCACCGTTGTCCCGTCATCCGCTATGAGGTAGGTGCCTATTTCGTCATAGTCGTTGAACTTCACTTGAAACTCATCATCTGCTTGCCACACGCTGCTCTGTCCGGACGTGCTTTCCGCCACACGTGTCCACGGCTGTTCGCTCGCCTCGGCAGTGATGCTTACGCCGCCAATCTGCAAGGGATATTCGCCATCGGACAAGGCCATGCCTTGTTCCGCCAATTCATCCTGCGAGCAGGCAGAGAGCAGAATTGCCGCTACCATTGCCCATGCTTGTATTCCTTTCCAATGTCTTGTCTTCATATCGCTTCAACTTTTTATGTTTATTAGTTCTCAATTCTTTCATTTATGTTTTGACAAGGCCGGAAAACAAGCGTCCCGCCCTCCTCCTGGTGGGGAGAGGGGCGGGACGAAATAATGGGTAGATGCCGTATCGGCTTATTTTTCGTTGAATATCAGGTCAAGTCCTTGGCTACGATAGAAAGCAAAGCGTGTGATAATTGCCAATACATCCCGGCTTAAATATTCGGGATCGGTACTCATGTATACAAAGATATTGGTGTCAAGAAGAACCCTCATACTTACAGCAGGAATTTCGGGTCATTTACTATCAGGCTTCCTTTCAGCCGCATCATGGCTTCCCATGTCTTGCTTACTTTCTTGCCTTGCTTCTTGGCTTCTTCGTCCAACTCTTCCATTTTGCTCTTTTTCATTTGCTCTTGCACCTTTTCTTCTTTCTTTTCCATGATGAATCTCCTTTACGGTGTAATACTTTTGCAAAAGTATAGAAAAGGAATGAGAGCCGAAAACATTCTTCCCATTATTTCGTTGTTTCCCAGTCTGTCAAAGAACGCGCTTTTTATTTTATATCCTATCTGCCTATCATCCCCACCGTGGCAAGCTCTTCGGAGCGGCGGTGAGTACGGCTGAGGTATTCCTCCAAGCGTTCGGCGTAGTATGTCAGTATCTTACGTATCATTGCGCTTCAGTTGAATTGTTCAGTACAAGAGTCGGCGGAGTATCCGGGTCATCGGTGTGCCAATGGTAGGCGGCATCCGTGCCGAGGGCGGTATTCATAGCTTGGGTGGCTTGCGCCCAAGTAATAGTTTCTCCATCCACCTTGTAGGCTCCGTCCCATTGATTCTTTTCACTACAATAACCTACACCTTCGCCGTCGAAGCCTTCCCAATAGCAGGCGTTAGCCGTGGTGTTGAGTTGCAGGAAGCCGACAACACCTCCTGTTCTATATACAGTTGTTGATAGATCAGATAATTCTCCTACGGAATAGCATCCAATCATGTCATTGAAGAATCGACAATATCCTGCAATGCCACCAATTGCACTATCGCTAGTAATTGAACCCGAAAACGAGCAACCTTTAATAACTGTTGCCGTCATATATTCACCTCCCAATACTCCGCCTACATAATATGAGTTTCCTTGAATGGAAGCCGAGGAATGGCAATATTGTATAACACCTCCGTACTCCATCCGTCCGACGATACCTCCTACACGCTGCATTTGGGAATTTATAGAGATGTTTCCAGAAACATTGCAGTTCGAGATGGTTCCTTGATTAACTCCGACTAAAGCTCCTATTTCATCACCGAAAGGATCTCTATAAGCACTAACATTCAGGCTTACATTCTCAAGGGTCAGATTCTTTATGGTTGCATTTGCTCCTAAACGACCAAACATTCCACAACCAGCACCGGAATACAGGTCTTTTGTAATTGCCAGATTGCTAATCGCATGCCCATTACCATCGAAAGTACCGGTATAATATATATCAAAATCACCAAAAGCTATCGGTTCCCAATCCACGCCCGAAAGGTCAATGTCCGTCATCAGGATACAATTGGTACTCAAATTTTCGTTAGCCGCTTTCGCCCATTCGTTCAGTCCTTCGGCGGTATAGACAGTGTAAGTCTTTCCATCGTCAGAAATAGTGTAATCTTGCAGGGAGATATTGCCGCTGCCCGTGCCGCCGTCTGCCCAACCGGAGATGGTGCTGTTGGTCAGTTCCAGTCCTGTGGCGGTGACGGATATATTATAGTTGTAGCGGTTGTTGGCTGCCAGCACCACATTATTCTTCGGACGGAAGATATAAGTGTTCCCGTTCAGTTCCACCTGTATGAAGGCTGTGTTTGCCGCCACGGTCTGCGGGGCAAGAAGGGCTTCGTAAGTATCGCTACCCGGCGCGTAGGTGCTGATGGTTGCCGGGTTGCTGTCGGCTGTGGTCAGGTTTGTCAGGCTCACTTTGGCTCCTGCCACATTAGCGATGCCATCTCCCGGCTGGAGTTTGACCGTCACCCGCGCCGTGCGGTGCTCGAAGGTCAATGTCGGGTTGTCGAACTGTACCGTCTGGTCGAGAGCGGCGATGAAGTCGCTGCCCTCGAAGGCCTCCTTTGTGCTTTGGTCGGCTTTCACTACCACTGCGGGCATCGTCTCATCATAAGGCCACCAGGCACTGACGGTAATGTCCGCACGAGTCGTCCAATAGAACGGGTCTGTGCTGCTCAGGGTGGCGGTCGTCTTGCCGGCATTGGTGGTTGATACGCTGTATTCCTTTACCTCACCATCCACCTCTACGGCCACGGTCTGCACACCGTCCCAGTTGCCGTCCACCGTGGCGCGGGTGGAGGCAGGCGTTGCCACGGCTTGCAGTCCTCCGGCGGTCAGCACCAAAGGGGTAACCCCCTCAACTCTTTCCGTAAGGGAGCTTGGTTCGTCCTGCGTGCAGGCGGTCAATAGACTTGCCGCCAGCAGGGAGCATAGGGTATGTTTCATCTTTCTCATACTGTATTGTCTTTTAATTGTTTTTTAGTGCCGCCGGAGGGTGCGACCCCTCCGAGATGCGCCTTGATTCGGTACGTCTCCGGACTTACGCGATGTATCCGGCGGCTTTCTATTTTGGCTTGTGCCTACTGTTCCATGACGGCACTGCCACTACCTTCATTGTCTGTCCATTGTTTGATGGATACGGTAATGTTCAGGCCGGTCAGATTGACGGTGATGGTGTAGATGTACGCATTGCCACTCTTAAGGTCTGGCCGCGAATTGCCAGACAAAGTGCCAACCAAAACACCTCCGTCATCCAAGGTCACTCTGACGAACCGTGCCGGGAGTTCCTGGGGAACGATGATGGCACTTCCGCTGAGGGCACCCTCTGCGGCCGTGAATACGGTGATGTTGGTTGGCTCGCCTTCGGCTGCGCTGATGGAGCCGGAGATAGTGGTGAGGGTGATTTTTGGCTTGACATCTAACAGTTCTACTTTCGCGTCGATAAGGTCTGCCTCCTCCAGCCCGGCCCCAGCTTCCAGAATGATGGTTACTTTGGAAAGCAGATGAGTAAAGGTGAGCGGCACCGCATTGGCAGTGCGGCTAACGGGATTGGCTGCCTTAGCGAACATCAGGTCGCTGGCTTTGTAATTAGCTTCCGTGCTTTGGTCGGGCTTGACAGTAAATTCTATCGTTTCCGTATCTTCTATGTAATAGGCTACATCCACAGGATAGTAGGCGTAGATGTTCACGCCGTTTCCGCTGGTGGGGAAGTATGGCTGCCCGCCTGTGGGATTCATCGCGCCATTGCCACCTGTGGTGTACACCAGCGGCTGGTCATACACGGTCGTGGCCGTTTGCCCCGTCGGCACGTCTTCCATAATGAACACGTCCACCTTTTCGTTCGCGTCAAATGCGTTGCCTTGAATGTCCGTTGCGGCACGGGTCTGCACCTCCAAGCTGCTGGAAAGACGGATGGGTACCGGCCCGTCGTTCAAATTCTCATCGTTGCCGCAAGCCGCCAGTGTCAGCGCGGCTGCGGCGAATAGCAATAAGGAATGTTTCATATCGCTCATAAATTTATTTTCGGTTTATGAGCGTAGATTGAGAGATTGGGGTGGGGAGAGGGAGGTTATTCTAATGGATAAAGATTATTCTTTACCAAATCATAAAAAGCATTGACAAGCTGACGGATGTTGGGATTGTCCCGGTGTACGTACAAAGATACATAGAGTATATAATCATCCGTGGCTGATGAGGCATCATATTTCTGTATACTCCCATCGTTGTATTGCATAAACCACCGCGAGAACAACATTTCACGTTTCTGCTCTTTCCAATCAAGATTGTCGCATATCATAATCATAGCATTCTCGTTACGACTGAAGAACTGTCGCAGAATATGAATGATAGTCAATGCAATACGTTTGTCTATAGGATGAGGAATGTCTTGTTCCGGTTCAATGTTAAATGTATAGACACTGTTGAAATCCGGATGATAACATGAATAATCAAGGAAATAGGTATGGTATATAATGCCATGCTTTGTTGTAAAAGAATAGGTTAAATCCGATTCTTCCACAATGTCATAAGGGTGTAGCGAATTTAATTCCACGTTGCTTAGCCAATTGTTTCAAGTCTTCACCTTTTTGAATGCAACGGCGAATAGCACGCTTATCTTCCAACATCCGTTGGAAGATATTCACCTTTTCTTTTATTACATTCTTCTCGTTCATAAGTGTATTTCCTTGTTTGTTGGCAAAGGTAACGCTTTTTTTCGAGAATCTGTTTATCTCCTCACACAAATCTTTCAAAGAGCGCTTTATTTCTATCTCTTCATTCTTCATTCATCATTCATCATTCAATAGGCCTCCCCCTGTTCGCCGCCCTCGCCGTTGCCGGGTGTCCAGTCGGTGATGGAGGCGGTCACGTCCAGCCGGGTACTGTTCACGGTGATGGCATAGACATATTTCTTGCCTGCCTCAAAGCTCTCCGCTTCGGATTCATACAGATTCCAGTTGAAGAAGCCGGCATTGTTAGCTAATACAAGGTGGAGCACCATGCTGTCGTAGTTATTACTTGGCAGGACAATGCCTTCGGCGGACGTGCCGTCTGCGGCAGTATTCAAGGTGAGCGTGACGGGATTGTCCGTACCCACGTTGACCGCGCCGTCAGGCTGTGTCACATCGTAGGTTGCCTTGGGTTGTTGCCCGGTGAGCTGCACGGTCATCCCGGCAAGGTCGGCGGCGGCCATGCCGTCACCGGCTCTGAACGTGATGTAAAGCTTCGACAGCTTGTGCTCGAAGTTGAACACCACCTCAGGATTGATGCGGTCTGCCGTCTGTGTGCCTGATGCCATGAAGTCGATGGCACTCTGGTTGCTCTGGCTACTTACGTCCACGGTGTAAACTCCGTCCGTCAAGGATGCGGTGTACGGATAGTAGGCCACGAAATCCACGGACGTGCCATCGGTGGGCAGGTAAATGGGTCCCGCATCGGGGGCAAAGTTGCCATCGCCGTTGGTGGTCGTGTAGGGCACGTTGCCGCTCCACTCTGCCGGGGTCGTGCCCTGTATGTTCCCGAAGATGCCAATCTCGTCGCCCTTCTCCCATTGGTCATCGTAGGCACGGGTCTGTATGCCGCTGGTCACTTGCAGGGCGACACGTGAATCCGTCTGCATCGTCTCTTCGTCGTTCTGGCAAGCCGTCATCAGGAGGGCTGCCAATGCTAATGCGCTAAATGCTTTCATCTTGCTTGAGTTTTTAAGTTATTGAGTCTTTATGTTTTCTACTAATGCACGTCTGCGTGCCCACCGTCCACTACCTCCCAATCGGTTAGGGTGGCGGAGAAGCCCGCCTCTATCGGGGTGCGTATTCCCGCTGACAAAGTGAACGGTTCGGTCATGTCTCCACCGAATCCGGCAAGGGCTTCCGTCAGGTCACTTTCCACGGTCTGCGCCAGCCCGTCGGTGAAGGAGAGGACGAGCGTCAGCGTCTGCCTGTCGCCCATCGTACCGAGCAAGCGCAGGTCTGCCGTCACCTTGTCACCGCTTCGGGTGAACACGAGACGAGTGCTGACTGCCTCGCCGTAGAGCGTCTCATTCCGCAGGTCGTATGCTCCCGCCACGCCGGAGAGTGTCCCCGTAATGGTGGCAATGCGCTGCGGGTCGCCCTCGGTCACGGTCAGTTCCAGACGGAGGTCGCGCGTCCGCTGCACCACATCCAAGTCCAGATGGAGTGTGTCATCCGCCGTCACTTGGATGACTTGCGTGCCCGAGTAGAGGACTTCGGGCAACGGGACAATCAAGTCAGTGAGTGCCCGGGTACCGTCCACCCGCTCCACGTAGGCGATGCCATCCGTCACGGTGAAACCACTGGGCGTGTTATGCACCAGCACCGTGTGTTCGCCCGGCGTCAAGGGGGCGGAGTCGTTATCGCCCTCGTCGAGGGGTTGCCCGTCCACTTCCACGGTGTAGCCGTCCTCGTCCCCCGCACCTTGCGGGAAGTCCACGGACACGCTCACCACGCCACGGTCGGGATGCGGCGTGCGGTGTGGTTCATCCTCTGCGCAGCTTGCCAGCAGCAGGACGGACAAAACCAATATGCTTTCTATTTTCTTGTTCATATTCTCGGTATCATATTCTCCAAATGATAATTTAGCGGGGTAAAGCCCCGAAATAAAGGATGATGAATTAAGAATAAAGAATGAAGAATTAAGGTAATTAACTCCCCTCCTTCCGGAAGGAGGAGAGTTAAGTTACCATTAGCTTCGCTCAAAATATCTTTTAATTGTTTTAATAGCGGAATAGTCTTCATTCATCATTCTTAATTCTTCATTCAAGTGCGCTGCGTGCGCTAAATTCCCATTTACCGTATCGGCTTCCCGAAACGGAGTTTCTGCCCGGCGGAGCGTACTTGCGGAGCTTCCTTGCCCGCCTCGCCCGGGATGAAGTAGGCGTGTTCCAATGCGTATTGGATGCGCTCCGCTTGGTTGGGCGTGAAGCCGGTCATAAAGCCGTAGTCGTAGTCCATAATGTTGTCCGCAATAAAGCGCCCGGTCGTCCAGTCCGCCGGGCGGTTGAGGTACATGTAACCATCCAACAGGGTCTGGTTGTAAGCGTCACGGTCGTACCAGGGCGTGTCATCGCAATAGTCCTCCACGAACACGTGGTCCAGTCCCAGAAAATGGCCGGCTTCATGGGCGAACGCCATCACGTCGTTGGCTGCCAGCAGACCGGGCACGTTCAGGAAGATGCCCGTGAAGGTGTCGGGTTCGTACGTGTTGCAGCCCACCAGCATCTCGCTCTCATCAAAGTAGGGCAAGGACGAATAGCCCGCGAAGATGGAGCCGTCCGGTTGTTCCGTGTTGCCGATGCGGCACACCCACACGTTGAGCGCGTGCTCCATGTCCCAGATATATTTACGGTCCAGCTGCGCCTCATCTTCGCCGTAATCGAGGTCGATAGGCTCCGCCTCGTGGACGATGCCGGGAGTCTCCAGTGGCGTGCCGTCGGGCGTGTGGGTGGCGGGGACGAAGCGCACACCGGTATTGACCTGATCGGGGATGCCGAATTCGGGCTGTCCGGGAGTCTGGAAGTAGTTGGAGAAGACATAATTGGCGTAGGCCAGCTGTTCCTCCACCATGTAGTCTTTCACCGGATAGGTGCCGTCCTCGTCGGGGAAGAGGTGGAACACGACGGGTATCTCGTAGGCTTCGGAGTCATCCGCCAGCGGCTCTATGAAGTCGGAGTGTACCTCCATCGTGTTGCTCCAGTACTCGCCCTTGTCCGTCTGCACGTAGCCGCGCAGGTAGTAGGTGGTGCCGGGCACCATGTGGAGACAATACATGCACCGCCAGATGAATTGCTCGTTCGCCTCCCAGTCCCAGTTCTGGACATCGGGATAGTCCGAGTAGTCGTACACCTCGCTGTAGTCGCTGAAGTCCGGCTCCTTGTCCACGGGGGAGTAGCATCCGCCTATGTAGAGGATCTTCTCGTCGGCGGGCAGGTCTTCCATGACCATATAGGCGCCCAGCATGACGGGGTAATGGTCGGGGAAGCGGTTGTTTTCGTCGATGTCGATGATGTTGCCTTCGCCCATGTAGACGCGGAAGCCGGTGGGTTCGGGCACTACGGGTTCATCGTCGTCGCTGCAGGCCGCCAAGCCGAAAGCCAGCAGGACACAGGCCAGGAAATTAACGCCGCGCGACAAGATGCCGCGCTTGCAAGGGTAATCGTTTGATTTCTTTCTATACATATTCATAATCGTAATTAATTGTTCCGTTCGTAACTGAAAGTATATGCACGAAAAGGCACGGCTGCATACAGACATGGCAAAGCCATAAGCCGCATGCAGCCGTCGCTAAATATATAATAAGGTGTATGTCGAAAGGATTCTCACAGCCGTTGGCGTACGGAGGAACGGACAAGCAAGTGGCCCACTCTTTGCCGGTTGGCGGAAAATGCGTATCTTGACGCGCGTGAGCGTCTGCCTCTATGAGAGAGTTACAAATAATTCGCTGATATGCAAATTGTTAGAAGACTTTTTCTTCAGAAAATCAACGTCCAAAGACGGCATAAAACGGAAGTCCGTCCTTGTCGGGACGGACGCCGACATTCCGTTGTATATCTTTCCGTTTCGTTTCATTTTTCTCGCTTTTCTCTCTCAATGACGCGTCAAAATTAAACAAAATAGCTGAAACGGAGAGGGGAAGTGCAATTTTTTTGCAAAAACCGATAAAATTCCTGGTTCTTCCGGAGAATGCGCATGCGATAAAGGGAAATTTAAGAGGGTCGCAAACTTACGAATTTAGATGAATATTCGTATCTTTGCCCCGTCAAAATGAGTACTTCATTCTTAATTTAATGTTTTTTTATGCCCGAATCGAATTTTGTAGACTACGTGAAAATATATTGCCGCTCAGGGAAAGGCGGACGAGGTTCCACGCACATGCGCCGTGCCAAGTATGTACCCAATGGCGGGCCGGACGGGGGAGACGGAGGCCGCGGAGGTGACATCATCCTGCGAGGAAACCGCAACTACTGGACGTTGCTCCACCTGCGCTATGAGCGTCATATCCTTGCCGGACATGGCGAAAGCGGATCGAAAAACCGCAGCTTTGGCAAGGATGGCGAGGACAAAATCATAGAGGTGCCCTGTGGTACCGTAGCCTACAATGCCGAAACGGGCGAATACCTGTGTGACGTCACCGAACACGGGCAGGAAGTCGTGTTGCTGAAAGGTGGACGAGGCGGTTTAGGAAACTGGCACTTTCGCACGGCTACCCGCCAAGCGCCCCGCTTTGCGCAACCCGGAGAACCGATGCAGGAGATGATGGTCATCCTGGAGTTGAAACTCTTGGCCGATGTCGGGTTGGTGGGCTTCCCCAATGCGGGCAAATCGACCCTGCTCTCCGCCGTGTCAGCTGCGCGGCCTAAGATAGCCAACTATCCGTTCACCACGTTGGAGCCCAACTTGGGCATTGTGTCCTATCGGGACAATAAGTCGTTTGTCATGGCGGACATACCGGGCATCATCGAAGGAGCCAGCGAAGGTAAAGGATTGGGGCTGCGCTTTCTGCGCCACATCGAACGTAATTCCCTGTTGCTCTTCATGGTGCCGGCGGACAGCGATGACATCGCCCGTGAATATGACATCTTATTGAACGAATTACGTCAGTTCAACCCCGAAATGCTGGACAAGCACCGGGTATTGGCCATCACCAAGAGCGACATGCTCGACCAAGAACTGATGGACGAGATTGAGCCTACCCTACCCGAAGGCATCCCCCACGTATTCATTTCGTCCATCACCGGATTGGGCATCAACGTCTTGAAAGACATCCTTTGGACGGAACTGAATGAAGAAAGCAACAAGATAGAAGGGCACATCGAGAGTATCGCCCATCGCCCCAAAGACATCAGCCACCTGCAAGAGGAATTGAAGGAAGAAGGGGAAGATGAAGATCTGACGGTAGAATACGTCGACGAGGATGACGTGGAAGACTTGGAAGACTTGGAAGACTTTGAGTACGAAGAAGAAGACTGGGACGAGGACGATAAATGATAGAAAGGGAAAGAGACAATATCCGATTGGTGGAGTACGACATACTTCGGAAGCATCCGGAAGTCTATGCCTTCAGCACCTACCGGCAAGGAGGAGTCAGTACGGGTGCATACGCCTCCTTGAATTGTACACCCTACGTGGGCGACGACCCGCAATGCGTACTCCGCAACCAACAAATCCTTGCGGAGGCATTGCCTTGTCGCCCCCGCGAGTGGGTTATCCCTTGGCAAAACCATGGCATACAATCCTTGGCCATAGACGAAGCTTACCTTGCCGCCACACCGGATGAACGACATCGGATGTTGCAGGGCGTGGATGCCTTGATGACGAGCCTTCCCGGCGTGTGCCTTTGCATCTCTACGGCGGATTGTATACCTATATTATTATATGACCACACCCATCGGGTCATTGCCGCCGTCCATGCGGGATGGAGAGGCACGGTAAGCATGATTGTTCTGCACACCTTGCGGCGAATGCATGAACTGTACGATACCGAAGGCGAAGATTTGTCGGCATGCATCGGGCCGGGTATCTCTTGCTATGCATTCGAGGTGGGGACTGAAGTGGCCGATGCTTTTCACAAGGCCGGTTATACCTTGGATGGCATCATCTATTATGACCCTACCCGCAACAAGAATCATATAGACTTACCCCGCGCCAATGCCATTCAATTGGAACAATTCGGCCTGCTGGATTCTCAAATAGAGGATTGTCGCATCTGTACTTATTCGCAATGCGAAGATTTCTTCTCCGCCCGCCGGTTGGGCATCAAGTCCGGACGCATCTTGTCCGGCATTATGTTAGTAGACAAATAATATTTCTCCAATCCTTCACGACGCAACTTACAAGCGGGGCAATGGCCGCATCCGTCCCCGGGGATTCCGTTGTAGCAAGTCAGTGTTTCGTGACGAATAAGGTCGAGCACGCCCAGCTCGTCGGCCAAAGCCCATGTCTCGGCCTTGTCCAGCCACATCAAGGGAGTGTGGATGACAAACTGATAATCCATAGCAAGGTTGAGCGTGACGTTAAGCGACTTAATGAAAGAGTCGCGGCAGTCGGGATAACCGCTAAAATCGGTTTGTGATACGCCCGTCACCAAGTGATTGACACCTCGTTCGCGCGCATAAACGGCGGCGATACTTAGGAAGAAGAGGTTACGCCCGGGTACGAATGTATTGGGACAGACGGCTCCATCGGGGATCTGCTCGTCCATAGGCATTGACGTATCGGTCAGCGCATTATGCCCTAACTGGCCGATGAGCGGCACATCCATTACGCCAAAGTCTACTCCAGCTTTCCGGGCGATGTTCCTCGCCAACTCCACTTCTTTCTCGTGCTTCTGTCCGTAGCGGAAGCTCAAGGCATACACATATTCAAATTCTCGTTTTGCCCAAAACAGGCAGGTGGTGGAATCCTGCCCTCCACTGAATACCACCAAAGCTTTATCTTTATTCATATAGTGATTAAATGATAATTTATCGGGTTATTTTTATGAACACAGAGACACGGAGACACAGAGGTTTATTCTCATTTGTCATATCGAGCGTAGTCGAGACATCTTATGTAACGCTGAGCATGCGCTATGTGAGAGACCCCTCGACTACGATCTGGGTGACAGGCACATAGCGAAGTCCTTTTAAACTCTGTGTCTCCGCGTCTCTGTGTTCATATAACTAAATTGTAAATTGTAAATTGCTAAATTGTAAATGAACTAAATTCCCATTTAGAGTTCTCCAATCTTCCAAAATTTATACGAGATGCCATCGTCGTAAACGTCACTGCCGTCGACACGCTTTACGGCTCGCACCACCCGTATGGTCACGGGCAAGATGATGACTTCGTAGAGCGACTTCAACACAACCTGAACGGCCATCATACACCCCAACTCCGGCCAGGCGATGACACCCCCGAAAGCGATGGGGAAGAAGATGAGCGAGTCGGCCGTCTCTCCAACCACCGTAGAAGCGATAGCCCTCCAAGCGAAACGCCGTCCCCGAGCGGCAATCTTCATACGGCTCATAACGTAGGCATTGAGGAACGAACCGGTGAGGAAGGCCAAGAGGCTGGCCACCACGATACGAGGTGCCATACCGAAGACGAAATTGAAGTGCTCCTCCCCTTCCCAAAAAGGTGCGGCTGGCAGAGCCACGGCCACCAGCCCCAGAGCTACCACAAAGAAGTTCATGGCAAAGCCGCTCCAAATGATGAGCCTCGCCTTACGGAACCCCCATACCTCGGAGATACAATCGTTGATGATGTACGACACGGGAAACACCAACAAGCCTGCGGTAACAGTCAGACTGCCCAGTTGGATAACTTTGGTTTCGAGTAGATTGGCCGCTATGAGGCATACGTTGAACACGATGCCCAGCAGCATAAACGATACAGATACGTTTTGCTTCATAATTTCCTGTTTTTTACGTGGTTTAATCCTGGAATACACGGAGAGGTTTCCCCCTCATCCCATAAAATCGGGCGCAAAGGTAACATAAAAAATGGTTTCTTCCGAATAATGTGTAGGTAAAATGACGATGAACCGTACCGTACCCATTAATCTCCTGTTTACCAACAATATAAAAATGGAGCTAAAACATTTCTCAAAAAAATAGCTTTAATTATTTGCTCAATTCAAAGGAATGCCGTACCTTTGCACCCGTCAAAAACAAAGACGTCCGATTAACGAGGACAACAGCGATGCACTCTTAGCTCAGTTGGTAGAGCAACTGACTCTTAATCAGTGGGTCCAGGGTTCGAATCCCTGAGGGTGTACAGAAAATGGTGGATTCGTCTAGCGGCTAGGACACATGCCTCTCACGCATGGAACACGAGTTCGATTCTCGTATCCACTACTAAATTTTAAGGGATGGGCGACTGCATAAAACAATTTGCGGTCGCCTTTTTTAATGAAACAGAAATAGATGGCACGTTATGGAATTTATTATTGACTTCATACTTCATATAGACCAATACATGATTAGCATCGTACAGGAGTATCACTTGTGGACGTATGCTATTTTGTTTTTCATCATCTTTTGTGAAACAGGATTGGTAGTGACCCCTTTCCTACCTGGTGACTCCTTGTTGTTTGTGGCAGGAGCCATCGCCGCGCAACCCAATATGCCTTTGGAAGTCAATATTTTAGTATTAATTGTATTCGCGGCGGCTGTATTGGGCGACTCGTCCAATTATGCCATAGGCCATTTCTTTGGCAAGAAATTATTCAGCAACCCCAATTCCAAAATCTTCAAGCAAAGCTATCTGGACAAGACTCACGAATTTTATAAAAAATACGGTGGCAAAACAATCATCATCGCACGCTTTGTGCCCATCGTCCGTACTTTTGCTCCTTTTGTGGCCGGTATGGGGAAAATGCACTATTATTACTTTATGCTCTACAACGTGACAGGCGGACTTTTATGGGTGGCCTTGTTTTGCTATGCCGGATTCTTCTTTGGCGACCTTCCCTTCGTGCAAGAAAACCTGAAATTATTGGTGGTGGCCATCATCGTCATATCCATACTGCCTGCCATCGTGGAAGTGTTGCGCGCAAAAATGAAGAACGCGAGAAAATAATGTCCTTTTGTACCATCCGCAAAAAACAGAGAAAAAGTGAACTGGCTATCTGACCTCTTTACCGAACCATCCGCCTTGCAAGCGGTAGTAGTGCTCTCGCTCATTTCCGCCGTCGGGTTAGGACTGGGGAAAATACGCATATTCGGCATATCCTTAGGAGTTACCTTTGTATTTTTTGCCGGAATCTTGGCCGGCCATTTAGGCTTGGAAATAGACCCGCAAATGCTGAACTATGCCGAGAGTTTCGGATTGGTCATATTTGTCTATGCCTTGGGGCTGCAAGTAGGACCGGGCTTTTTCAGTTCCTTTCGCCAAGGGGGCATGAAACTGAATATGTTAGGCATCGGAGTCATCATCATCGGTACCCTTATGGCTGTGCTCGGCAGTTGGTGGACAGGCGTTTCCTTGCCGGACATGGTGGGCATCTTGTGTGGAGCCACAACCAACACTCCGGCTTTGGGAGCTGCCCAACAGACTTTAAAGCAGATGGGTATGGACGCGAGCACTCCGGCCTTAGGATGCGCCGTCACTTACCCATTAGGAGTAGTGGGAGTGATTCTGGGCATTCTCACCATCCGCAAACTGTGGGTACGTGAAAAGGACTTGGTCGTTCCGGAAAAAGAAAATGAAAACAAGACTTATATCGGCGCTTTCCAAGTACATAACCCGGGCATCTACAACAAAAGCCTGAAAGAAATAGCCGAACTGACTCATTCAAAATTCGTCATCTCCCGGCTTTGGCGAAACGGGAGAGTCAGCATTCCTACGTCCGACACCATCCTACAAGAGGGAGACCGCCTCTTGGTCATCAGCGCCGAAAAGGACGCTCCCGCCATGACCATCTTGTTTGGCGAACAAGAGCATACCGATTGGAACAAAGACGATATCGATTGGGACGCGATAGACAGCAAACTTATTTCACAGCGCATTGTAGTGACCCGTCCGGAACTGAATGGGAAAAAACTGGGCTCTCTACATTTGCGCAACCACTATGGAGTAAACATCACCCGCGTGTACCGCAGCGGAGTGCAACTGTTGGCTACCGCGGGGCTGACCTTGCAACTGGGCGACCGCCTGACTATTGTAGGCGAAGCTGCCTCGGTCCACAATGTAGAGAAGGTATTAGGAAATGCCGTCAAGAGCCTGAAAGAGCCCAATCTGGTAGCCGTTTTCGTAGGTATTATCTTAGGGCTGATGTTGGGTGCCATCCCCATCTCCATTCCCGGAATCAGTGCTCCGGTAAAGCTGGGACTGGCAGGAGGCCCCATCATTGTAGGTATTCTGATAGGCACTTTCGGGCCGCGCCTGCATATGGTAACTTATACAACGCGCAGCGCCAACCTCATGCTTCGCGCATTGGGGTTGTCCCTATACCTGGCATGCTTGGGCTTGGACGCGGGAGCTCATTTCTTTGAAACAGTCGTGCGTCCCGAAGGCCTCCTTTGGATAGGAATCGGATTTGTACTGACGCTTGTCCCGGTGCTGATTATGGGAGTTATAGCCCTGCGGTGGACGAAAATGGACTTTGGTTCGGTCTGTGGTATGTTGTGTGGAAGTATGGCCAACCCTATGGCTTTGAACTATGCCAACGACACGATACCGGGAGATAATCCTTCCGTGTCCTACGCAACAGTATATCCGCTTTGTATGTTTGTGCGCGTCATTATTGCCCAAGTACTACTGATATTCTTTTTAAGATAAAAAAATTTTCACCCAATAGGTATGCCATATATTATCAGAATATCATATATTTGTAGCATTATTAAAAAGAGCATTAAAACATATGGCCATGGGAAATATCACTCAGGAAAGCATCATCGAAGATTTACGTTACCTTCAGCTGTTATCACATAGCTTCCCGACAATTGCCGACGCAAGTACAGAAATCATCAATCTGGAAGCCATCTTAAACTTGCCCAAGGGTACCGAACACTTTCTGACCGACCTCCACGGGGAATACGAAGCCTTTCAACATGTTTTGAAAAACGCCTCCGGAGCCGTAAAGCGCAAAGTCAACGAAATCTTCGGGCACACGCTGCGGGAAAGTGAAAAGAAAGAAATCTGTACGCTCATCTATTATCCGGAAGAAAAGCTCCGCCTTATCAAGGAGAACGAAAAAGACCTGGAAGATTGGTACCAAATCACACTGAACCAATTGGTAAGAGTATGTCAAAACGTATCATCCAAATATACACGCTCCAAAGTGAGGAAAGCGCTTCCGAAGGATTTCTCATACATCATACAAGAGCTCTTGCATGAGTCAAGCATAGACCCCAACAAGCAGGCATACATCAACGTCATCATCAGCACCATCATCTCTACGAAACGTGCCGACGATTTCATCATTGCGATGTGCAACCTCATCCAACGTCTCACCATCGACTCCCTCCATATCGTCGGAGACATCTATGACCGCGGACCGGGCGCACACATCATCATGGATACCCTATGTGATTATCATAACTTTGACATCCAATGGGGCAATCATGACATTCTATGGATGGGTGCGGCTTCGGGCAACGATGCTTGCATAGCCAATGTATTGCGTATGTCCATGCGCTATGCCAATCTGGCTACGTTGGAGGATGGATATGGCATCAACCTCCTGCCTTTAGCGACCTTTGCCATGGAGGTGTACAAGAACGACCCTTGTGACATTTTCGCACCCAAGGCAAGTCAAGACGGACGCTACAACGAAAAGACCTTGCGCCTTATCGCCCAAATGCACAAGGCCATCACCATCATCCAACTGAAATTGGAAGCACAAATCATCGACCGACGACCGGACTTCAGGATGGACAACCGTAAGTTACTGCATCTCATCGACTTCGACCGCCATGTATTTGTGTATGAAGGAAAAGATTATGAATTGCGCGATACGCTCTTCCCAACAATAGACCCCGCCAATCCGTACCAACTGACTGAAGAGGAGCAAGACCTGATGGATAAGATCCACGCTTCCTTCATGAACAGCGAAAAGCTGAAAAAGCACATGCGGTGTCTCTTTACGTATGGCAGCATGTATCTGGTGTGCAACAGCAACCTGCTCTACCACGCCTCGGTTCCTCTCAACGAAGACGGCAGCTTCAAACACGTACGCATCGGCGAAAAAGAATATTGGGGAGAACGTCTGCTTAGAAAAACAGACCAACTGATACGGACGGCTTATTTCGGTGAAGAAGGTACAGAAGAAAAACAATTTGCCATGGACTATATGTGGTATTTGTGGTGCGGACCGGACGCTCCTTCGTTCGACAAGGACAAGATGGCCACCTTCGAACGTTACTTTGTGGCAGACAAAGAGCTTCAAAAGGAGACCAAAGGCTACTATTATGCCCTTCGCAACGATGCAGAAACCTGCGACAACATTCTCCGTGAATTTGGAATCGACCCCACGGCTCATGCGCACATCATCAACGGACATGTACCCGTAAAGACGCTAAAAGGAGAAAAACCTGTCAAAGCCGGAGGAAAGATGCTGGTAATTGACGGCGGTTTCTCGAAAGCCTACCAACCGGAAACGGGAATTGCCGGCTACACACTTGTGTACCACTCGCACGGCCTGCAACTCGTACAGCACGAACCTTTCCAAAGTCGCCAAAAGGCCATTGAAGAGGGATTGGATATCAAATCTACTACTTTTTTGGTAGAATTTAACTCGCAGCGAATGATGGTGAAGGATACCGACAAGGGTCGCGAACTACGAACCCAGATAGAAGATATGAAGAAACTTCTTCAAGCCTACCGGACAGGACTCATCAAAGAAAGAGTCTGAGTCCCAACATACTCCTCATCGACCCAAAGGCGGTTAGTATTTGAACAATACGATACCGCCTTCCATGAGGATGCCTTTGTCATAATTGGCATTCCGCGTATAATAGCGGTCCCATCCATATCCACCCGTCACGAACAGCCCTACCCTATCGGTAAACCTATATTCTAAATTAACACGCCCCTGCAAAGAATACAGGCGGGCAGGATAACCCACGTTTTTATTCTTAAAAGTCTCAATATGTTGAAATCCCAAGTCACCACTGACATACAATCGTTTGTAAACGGGCAACTCCAAACCAGCCCGGTAGAACAAAGAGCCTGAAAACTTATTGGAGAACTTTAAATAAGGCATGCCAGTACCCAACACAGTATAAAACAAATGATTTTTGAAACGTGCCGCAACATTCAATTTGGCGGAGTTTCCCCCATAAAGCATGAGCTGCACACGGGTGTTCGGATTGGCATTGACCAATCCTAACTGAATACCATCCAAGCGTTCTTTATAATAATTAAACAGACCTATCTGCACGCCTTTGGCACGAACAGCGATATTCACGGGAGCCATCTGTACACCACGCATACAGCCCACTGTAATATTGGACAACCCTGAGAACTGCACACCCGTTGCATCTCCACCGGCTACATTCAGCAATCCGGCTACCGCTGCCCCCTCAAAATTGAGCCCGGTAATGTTACTCATACCAGAGAACTGTGCACCCCGAGTCTGATTGCCGGACAGATTCATCAAGCCTCCGATACTACACCCGTCATTTTCATCTCCATTAATATTAACCAAACCGGATATTTGTATCCCCCTCGTTCTGTTCCCATTAATACCAACAAGACCTGAAACGGATACACCTGCCAGATTATCTCCGTTCACATTCGTTATGCCCGCCAATTGCACACCCCGTATGCTTTGGCCAGTCAAATTCCAAAGACCAGCAATCTGTATTCCCCGTACATCGTGCTGAACAACACTGCCTAACACATTGAGACCCACTCCGGCCAAGTTATTCATCGTACTAAACACACCTACATTCAAACAAGTGCTTCCAATGCTGTCATTCGGCTGAGTAGATATCTTCCGCCACAGAGACAAATCGATTCCGACCGGCTTCTTCTGATTAACCTTTTGCTCTACGCTACGTACTTGAATGGTTTGCGAAAAAATTGTTCCCGCCAAAGGCAGGAACAAACCTATAAAGATGAGTATCAACTTCTTCATCACATACAAATATTAAAATTAAATTGATAATTTAGCTATTAAATGAAGAATTAAGAATGATGAATGAAGAATTAGGCTGCGCTGTGTATTCGATGGCACGCAGATGACGCAGACAGGCGCAGATGAACGCAGATTTAAAAGGGCTTTACTCAAAATTCTTCATTCATCATT
>CALUIQ010000110.1 GCA_944320735.1 uncultured Bacteroides sp.
AAAGCGGGTGCAAAAGTACGCACTTTTTTCTTTTTTTCTAACTTTGCAAGGACTTTTTTCGAGTTTTTACTTGAACTTTTCCTTAAAACGCTGGTTTTCAATGCGGTTTTGCAGAGGGATTCCCGCACGGGGTGGAAGGGGGAGGAATACGGGTACACCATATTATATATATAAAAGGGGAAACGGCAGGACGGCACGAAAAGGCAGCCTATGATACTTGGCAAAGCAGCCCATAGCCTCGCAAGAGGTAACGTACCAAAGAGGATCATCCTATTCGCAAAAGAGGATCATCCTATTTACGAAAGAGGATTATCCTATTTACGAAAGAGGATTATCCTCTCCGGCATGGAGGATTATCCTCTTTCCAAAAGCAGATGAACCTCTAAAAACACCTTGATTTCGGCAAGAAACTTATGTGGCAAAACCGACACAATAGCACTAACTTGGACGAGGAAGCATTGCTATTAAAAAAGAGTATCTTCGTGACGAAGCTGTATATGAGCCAATAGTTTTCGATAGAAAGTATGACGAGTCAACGTTTCTGCCTCACCCAAGATAACAAGCTTCATACGGGCACGAGTCATGGCAACATTCATACGACGCAAGTCACTCAAGAAACCAATTTGTCCTTCTTCGTTGGCACGCACCAAACTGATAAAGACAACGTCCCGCTCCTGCCCCTGAAAACCATCTACGGTATTTACCGTCAGCAACGAACGATAAGGACGAAGTGCATCCGACGACTTTATCCGACCACGCAAATATTGTACTTGCGCTTTATAGGGAGAGATAATGCCGAAATCAATACGCTCGTCCAAGATACGCTGCCCTCCGATACGAGTAATGTACTTCTGCAATTCATCCAGCAACAAATCCGCCTCCTGCCGATTGATTCGCCCGAAATTTTCGCCCACGAACTCTTCTTTAAACTCCATCCCCGACGTATCTATCCAAGAGATAGGTGAATCCCAATCCAAAATACTCCGATAACGAACTTCCGGAGCGGCTTGCAACTGTCCACCATAAAACCAATCGGACGAGAATTGCATAATTTCTTCATTCATACGGTATTGCAGGGTGAGTAACGAGACCGACTCCGGCTTGTTGTTTACAACCGTTTCCATCAACGTACAACCCAGTCCGCCTTTCAATGCATCGTAACATTTGACGGTAGGAGGCAACTGCTGATGATCCCCCGCCAAGACCACCCGGTCGGCCTTACGAATAGCTATCCAGCAAGCCGCTTCCAAAGCCTGTGCGGCTTCATCGATAAACAATGTTCCGAAACGATGCCCGTTCAACAAACGATGGCTACTGCTGACCAACGTGGAAGCTATGACATGCGCACCGTCCAACAAGTCCGCATTGATTTGCACCTCCAGTGCCGTAGCCCGGTCGCGCAAACGGCTCACACGACTACGCAACGCCTCACGCTCACTATAACTACCCCTGCGCCCTTGTCCCCTAAGACTGCGCAACTCCTTGCGGATACCCCATAATTCGGAATAAAGCGGATGGTCTTCAAAACGGCGTTCGTAAGTAAATGACAACATCTTGTCATTCACACGGGTCGGATTTCCTATACGTAACACGCTCAGTCCACGGTCTACCAGTTTTTCGGCTATCCAGTCTACCGCCGTATTGCTTTGCGCGCAAACCATCACTTGAGGTTCGCGGTGCAACGTCTCATAAATGGCCTCCACCAATGTAGTCGTTTTACCCGTGCCCGGAGGTCCGTGAACGATGGCCACTTCACGGGCACAGAGTACACGATTGACAGCCGACTCCTGTGCCGGATTCAACCATGGGAAACGAACTGGATACAGTTGGCGGAATCCGGGCTTCAACGTGCCCAACAGCGTATCGCGCAACTCTGCCAACCGATTTCCTTTCGCCCGAAGCACGTCTTCCAATGCCTCGAACATCGTACGGTAACTAGTCTCGTCAAAATAGAGCTGCACACCCAACCGCTCGGCATCCTGCACCTCCAGAACCACACCCGCTCCCGGCATAACCACTACCATACGAGATTCGTCCGCATAGCTCACCACCGCCTGGAAATTATAATAATGCAGACTGCCATCTGCCGCCTGCCGAAAGAAGCAGACCGGACGTCCGTATTCAAAAGCATGTTCTATGTCCGTATCTTCTGTACGGGTCACTTCCAGCACCAGTTGATTCAAAGAATTGTAATAACTACGTCCCGCCGTCACAGGAAACCAACACATACCGCGTTTTACTTTACGCGCTACGCCCATCGTCTCGGTCTGACGGCGAAACTCTTCTTTCTCGTATTCGTACTCCATCCGCAACAACAGTTGCTGATGCTGCAAGTGCAAGGTAGGATTGGTAGACATACACTACATTTTTATATTTAAGCTGAAAACGAACACATATCTCCGTTTTCCGCACAAATGTACACGCTTTCAATGAGGAAAACAAATAAAAAACAGCAGTCCTTCCACGGAAGGATTACAATCCTGCCACGAAAGGACTGCACACTCTCCACGGGAAGCAGTTTCCCGGTATTTCCTTATTGCGAAATAGCATGGTCGGCGCCCACATCCTCACCGCTCCAAGCCCGCAGGTTCGTCCAAGGCGTAAAAGGTTCGCTCCAGAATGGGTCTGTGGCCGGCAAGCCCAATGCCAAAAAGCCGAACGAACAGAGATAAAGGCTGCCCGTATTGATATAGGTTTCTGACAGTTTAATCTGACTGCCCGCAAAACCGATGCGCAACCATCCTTTGGCATCGAACGTACCCACAGCGGCAAACTGGCGGCTGATTACCGCAGTCAGCGCACAACGCACTTGGGCAGGTTTGACCTTCTTTGGCAACCGGTGAGTCAACGCTGCTTCGGCAAGCGCATGGAAAGCTCCCACACGGTAAACAATGGAACGCCCCACCACCGGATAAGTACCTTCGGGCGAAACCTGACGCTCCAACTGCTCGGCATAGCGGGTGAAACGCTTCAACTGGACAGGCAGGAACTTCTCTGCACCTTCTATCCCGTGTTTCGCCATCACGGTCAGCACGTCCGTCAGCATAGGCTGAATGACGAAGCTGTTGTAGTAGTCCGCATGATATTTGGGGCCATCGCCGTAAACTCCGTCACCCACATACCATTTGTCACGGAACGTGTTTACACCGTGCGTCAGACGTTGCATATCACACTCGCCCGTAAACTCCAGCAAGGCCGCCTCCACCATCGAAGCGAATAGCAGCCAGTTGTTGTTGAAAGGCTTGATGCCACGCGAACGTTTCAACTCCGTTATCATCCGTCCGCGGGTCGTTTCGTCCATTCGTCCCCACAATTGTTTGGGAGCACGCAACAAGCCTTGCGCCAAGAAAGCCGCGTCCACCAACGGTTGCGAAGGCGTACCAAAGTCCAAGTAGTCCGGTGAGGAAGGGTTGACCGCATTCGCCAGCCCTTTCAGAGTCAACCGGATGTACTTCTCACGCAGTTTCCCTTCTTCCGTATCGTCTCCACCCAATTCCAACCAAGGGGCAAGCCCGCAAAGGGTGCGTCCCACGGCTTCCAAGTGGCAATACTTCCCTGCCCGTTCGGGCGAAAGCGATTCT
Source organism: uncultured Bacteroides sp. (assembly GCA_944320735.1). GTDB lineage: Bacteria > Bacteroidota > Bacteroidia > Bacteroidales > Bacteroidaceae > Bacteroides. The sequence goes on from CALUIQ010000110.1 coordinate 3,582, forward strand.
TGCGGCATATTCGCCTTCAACGTCCCGTTTGCCAAGTTGGTCAACACGGGATCTACTACCTTCACGAGCGTATTGACCCATATCTGCCGATCTTCCGCGCCCGTATTCTGTTTCAGAGATTCTGCCGCTTGGACGGTTACGGTGGCAACCGCCAGCAGGCATACGACAAATGTTCTTTTTAGATTCATAGTTCTCGACAAATATCTAATTTGATTGTTTTTTCCTATTGATTCATACTACTCATATACTTATAAATCTCCGCCGCTATCATCAACACACAGCCCGTAGAATAGCCGCGGTTGTTCTTCTTCTCTACACTTCCGGGCTTGGCGGCCACCATCTGCGTCCAGCCCACCTTGCCTTCCGTATCCACAGCCTTCACCAATGCTTCCCAACCCTTCTTCACTACGGGCAGATACTTGTCTGCGTCCAAAATGCCCGCATTGATGCCATACAACATGGCGTAAGTGAAAAGTCCCGTTCCGCTTGTTTCAGGCATCGGATAAATGTCCGGACTTAACAGGTCGGAACGCCAATAGCCATCCACTCCCTGCAAGGAAGCGATTCGTTCGCTCATTTCGCACAAAAGCTGTTCATAGAAAGGACGGTACTTCTTGTCATCCTGCGGCAAGGTCTTCAGTATCTCGGCCAATCCCGCCAACACCCAGCCGTTACCTCGGCTCCAAAATATTTTTTTGCCTTCTGCATTTTGCTTACCGAAATAATTGGCATCACGGTAAAACAAGTGTTCTTCCTTGTCAAACAGATGCTCATAGCAAGCCAAGTATTCCTTGTGAGCAAACTTCAGATACTTCTTGTCACCAGTCAACATATACAGCCGAGTAAATACCGCCGGTGTCATATAAAGTGCGTCACACCACCACCAGCGATCACTGTGTCCCTTGGTAATGTCAATATTGTCTGCGGGCGGATTGTCCAAAATCCAATCCAAGCGAGCTTTGGTAGGAACCAACATATTTTTCTTTCCATATTTGGCATACATATCCAAGTAAGCTTGCCCCACGCAAAGATCATCCCCATGATACATACGATTACCCAACTGCCAGTAATAGCGGGAGAATATACGTTTCATAAAATCAAAGTACGCGTCGTTGCCACTCGCCTCAGCCCAGTCGAACAACCCGTTATAAAGCACACCGCTCACCCAACCCTGGTTGCAGTAGCCGGGATTCTTCCGGTAGGTCTTCATCGTCCAACGGAACACGGTATCGGCCACCGTGGCTACATCCTCTTTGTTCCACTCCGCGCTGAAGCCTTTCGCCTTTTGGTCGATGCGGATGGCGCAGTTGTATTTCTTGAAATGCGGATAGCTGTAATTGTACATCCACAAGACGGAAGGTTGGCCGGGCTGATGTCCCCGCACCACATAAGGGCGGACATTATCCCGTCCGGACTGGGCAGTTACCGCTTCTTTCTGCCATTTCTCCTTACCACCCACAAACGTCCACTTCTCAATTTCAAACACATTGTTAATGGGGCGGGAAGTATAAACGACAGAAGGATTCTCATGATCCAAATAAACGCCGCCGGAATAGTTTTCTTCTGTTTCCAGATAATTCTTGTTGTTGTAATCGTTTCGCATAAAGCACTGTGCGGCATCCGTTATCTTATGGTTCTCCCATTTTGCGCCATTCCAACGAGCGTACCAATAAGAGTGGATACTACGCCCATGCGAGAAACGTGCGTAAACCAATATCGGATGCTCGTCCTTGTCGAAAGCGATGTCCCATATCCAAGCCTTGTCAAACGTCTGGGTGGCATCGTACACCTTGTCCACCTGGCTCGGCATAACAGAACCTAACGTATCTGAAACCACCGTACCGTCCGCCTTGCACAACTTACCACCCTTATACATCATAAAATAGATGGAGTTGGTGGCGCGGTCTCTGGGATGTGCATCGGTAAACGCAAAGAAGATTTTGTCCTTATGGTTGGTGGTTATCTTGGTGTAAGGACGTCCGGACTGGCCGTAACCCGGGTCGTTGCGTACCATATTAATAGGTTCGCTCCATGTCTTCAAGTCGTCCGAATAAATGCAGGTCGGTTTGAAATCCCGTCCCCGGAAAAACAGATAGACGCGGTTGTTTTCAGCGGAAAGCATAGCCGGATTGGTGTAGCACACGCCCAAATGTCCCTCCATCTTCGGGCTGACGCTTTGCAGTTCTCCCCATTCCGAAATATCGGCAGGCCGCTTGCTCACCTTGTAATAGATAGGCGAGTTCTTGGTACCTCCATGAGCGGAGAAGAACAATACAAGTCGGTTGTCTGGTAATGCCATAATGGAAGGATTGGCATGGTCGTCATAATCCAACTTGTCATACAGCTTGCACTGCTGCCTGTCTTGCGTAGCGGGGTCGTAGCAGAAAGCCCAGATGCTGCCCTGCTTGTCCACAAAGCCGCCATACATCTTGTTGTCCACATAGATGGCACGAGGATCGGAAAACCAACACCACGCACCGTCACTTGTTATAGTCTGATAATCTTCCGCATACGGCGGTACGGGTTGCGTTTCTTGGGCCGATACGTTCAAAGATGCTCCAAAGATAGACAACCCTATCAGCCCGCCGACAAAGTGCCGGACACTCTTAGCAAATAAACAATCAAATTTCATGTCTGTTCTTATTAAATAAGTAATTAATCATATTTAGCTTATGCAATATCAGGAGTTAAGGAGTTAAGCCGATAGTAGGCTTACCATATACACTAAAAGTATTGGCTTAATTCAACGGCAACTACCATTGAACTGTTTTTTCTTCACCGGAAGTCAAGACCCAATCTTTTACACGTATTTTCCGACAGCCTATTTTTATCTGTTTCAAATTCAACTGTCCTTTCAATACTTTGAGAACGGCATCCTTTTCTGTCACCTTGCAAACACCCCATGCGTAACCATTACTCCAGAAATAAGTGCCGGGCTTGTCAGTAAAACAGATTTCCTGTCTTACGCCTGAATAATGAAATCCGCTCCATGCCAATATTCCCGCCCAGCTGGCCATTGCCCGGGCATAATGATGTCCGCATTCAGCCTCATCAAAAGGATTGCGCTTGGCGCCATCGAAACGGTTACGGATGGAAACAAAACATTTCAAGGCTTCTTCGTCCATGCCTTCGTATTTCATGCCCACAGCGGCGCAGTACTCAAATCCGGTCATTACTTCGGCAAAGTAAGGGAAAGGTACTTCCAAGCGGCCTTTGGGCCACGAAGCCATCAGCAAACCGGACTCATTCCCCAATACATAGGAACGCATATTGTTGAAATGCCGACTGAAGTCGGGCACATAATTATATTTCATAATACTTTCCAACGTCTGCCGGATGTTCTTTTTGTCCGCCAAATAGCCCAATCCGCAAATGTGTGCCATGTATTGCCCGACCAACTGATCCACCAAACAGCCTTTTCCTAACTGGAAACTTGGAATTTTGGTGTCAGGATTGTTCGAATCAAGGAACTCGAACGTCTTCGGATCTGTAATCTTATGTTCGTAATATTCGCCATTAAAAAGATTCTCGTCCATCCAGACACTTCCTTGTTCAAAAAGCCTTCGACATTTCTTCGCAAACGCTTTGTCGTTCATAGCCAACGCCATTTGTTCAGCCGCCTTCAGTACGCCCATATACCAAAAGCCCATTTGAGGATTGGGGCCAAAATAGTTGACATCCATCGTGTTGTGTTGCGAACCCTCCATCACTCCATCCCGATTGCCGTCCCAACCGTTCTCCACCCATGCATACGACAGGACCTTCTTGACTTGTTCCCAATTCTTTTCCAAAAAAGTATGGTCACCGGACAATTGCCATTCCCGATACGCTTTCATGACACACCCCATCTGTCCGTCGGCTGCAGCGGCATTGCCTTTTACCGCTTCTGAAAGGGGCAATGCGGCACGGAAATTCATTAAGCCGTTCTCTTTGGTCGCATAATTCAATTCTACGTCACGCATAGTTTGTGCCAAATCGCCAAACAAGAACGGAGTTGCAACCTCATAATTCCACACATGGGTACAAGAGCCCTGACACGAGCCAAAACGATCCATAACGCCTTCCCATCCCATCAGGTGTCCACTGGGAATGCGGAATACAGTCTGCGAGCGCAATGTGGAAAGGTTGAATAAAGCTGCTTCTTTCACTACTTCCGGATAAGAGCTGGACAGGAAAGCGTTTACGAATTCCAGTGTTTGCGCTTCCAACCGAGGAATTTGCGGCACGATTTTCTCTGCGGCATCCCAAGCATCCCGGTATTGCAAGCAATAATAGTTACCAACCACACTGGCCGACCAAGCTTTCCGGTTTGGGAAATGCCAGGTCAAATAGAAAGTGAAAGTCTCTTTGCTCTTGGGGGCTATCGTCTTCCGCAGTGAAAGCGAAGCCATAGGATCATCCTCCCGCACAGGTTGAGTGCGCTCCACCAAAGAACCGTCATCACTGAAATCATCCCAAAAGTTCAAGATGGCGTTGTTCCAATCGTCCGGTTTCGATGAAGTGCGATAAGTCACCTCCCCTACCCCGGATTGAACCGCCAAAGCCATAGTACCCCAAGCCGGGTCGGTCTTGTCCACGCCTTCCGAATAAAAATAAATACCTTCCAAATCCGAAGTGTTCCGGTATTCATTCCGATTCTCTTTCGCCCCTACAGGTATATAGTCACCCTTCCAATTGGAAGTAAACTTACTGCCATCCTTACCGATAAAGTTTCGCAACGAGCCGCACACGGATACACTCATAGCTGCATTGGTCAGATTCTCCACTTCATAAGAAAGCACCGCTACCGGTTTCCCACTGGCTTCGGCGTCACCGGGCACCAAAGGATTAAACCCTTTTATGGAAACCTTAACGGGAATAGCCGAATCAGCCAAACGAACCTGTCCAAACGGATAAGCCGCTTCAAACGAAGCCTCCGCAAAACGAGGCAAACCGTGATGGTCCACCGGTCGGCCTTCATAATGTTGGTATTCGGCCGGATATAACGGACCTGCCAACATCGCCGTATGCTCCGTTCCTCCCTGCGCCTGGACGTGAATGGCAAAGAAGGGCGCATTGTTTCCGGGTGTCACTGTGCTGTATTTCTTGGCCGGCACATTCATAATCTCCCAATCACGCAATTCACCTCTACCGCCCAAGGAAACCGTCCCCGTACCTATGCCACCTATCGGTAAAGCTACTTGATACAAATGTTGTCCATCATACTTTTTCAATACAGGCCACTCCGCCGGCGTCCATTCCGCTGCCGCTGCCAAGGCACAAGTAAAGAACAAGGCACACATTACCCATCGTTTTTGTTTATTCATAGCATCTACTATTTTCACCTTTTATTTTCCATTTTAAATCTACCCAACCATCTCTATCTTCCACTCCCCCAGCGTCTTCTTCTCCTTGTCGAAGTTGATACCGACTTTTACTATCGGTAACCCACAAAGGGCGAAACGTTCGGGGTATTGCTTCAGGTCTATCTGCTGTAGGGCAATGTCAGCGTCCTTGTCCAATTTCAATTCCATGATATATAAGGTATGGTCGGTGCGCATCACCACGTCCACTCGTCCGCGCGGAGTACGTACTTCGATGTCGGTATAATACCCCAACAAACTGAACAGGATGTAGAGCACCTGTTGGTAATGTCCCTCGTAGTGGGTGTTGTCTGCATAAGGAATTGTGGAAAGGAACGTTTGCATAGCTTGCAGGGTTCCTTCCATATCATCAGCGTCCAAACACTCGGCCATATCTATCAGAGTCGAAGACACGGACTTCGTGTCAGGAGTCAAGTAATAAGGAATAAGGCTCCGCATCAGTCCCAAGCGGACTTCCCGATTGGGAATACCCAATGTGTAGATACCTAACCGTTCGTTCCCTTTCTTGATGGTGAAATATCCGCTTTGATAAAGCAGGGGAGTAATGCTTACCAATCGCTCAGTAGGCGCGTCAAAATCTTCCCGCTGTGCTTTCTCAGTACCGCCCAATTGCAAAACATCCATACGGAACTTACGCAACATCTCTATCAAGTACGTTGGTGTACCGCTGCCGAACCAATAGGAATCTATTTTGCCTTTGTTGAAGGCATTGAACAGGCTGTAAGGATTGTAGATGTCCGGTGAAGGCCACGTGAAATGGTAACCATCATAATTAGCTTTCAATTTAGCCAAAAGTCCCTCCTTGTCCGTATGCAACTTGGCGGCAAAGGCTTCCAAGTCCGCATCCATTTGCGTGCGCATCTCCTCTTCGGTCACGCCACAGACTGCGGCGTATTGCTCGTCCATACTGATATTTTCAATGTTGTTCAGTTCACTGAAGATGCTCAGTTGGGAAAACTTAGTAATACCGGTCAGGAACACGTAGCGCAAATAAGGGTCGCACGCCTTCAAGGGACTGTAGAAATTGCGCATAACGTTGCGCAGCACAGGCAAGTTCTCATCCTCGTGTATCACGTCAAGCAACGGGGCGTCGTACTCGTCAATCAGCACCACAACTTGGGTATCATACTTTTGACTGGCTTCTATGATCAAGTTCTTCAAGCGCAGATTTACGTCTTGTGATTCACAAGGAACGATACCTAACCGATGTTCATTGTCATTCAGGATACTATGTAGGTATCGATGAAGTTCTTCCTGCCTCATATGCTTGCCAAGGCTCATATCGAAGTGCAGCACCGGATAAGAAACCCATTCCGTCTCCAATCGTTCCATCGCCAAACCTTGGAACAAATCTTGCCGCCCTTCAAAATAAGCGAGGAGTGTACTCACTAACAACGACTTGCCGAAACGGCGGGGACGACTAAGGAACATATACTTACCGGCGGAATGCGTCATACGATAAACGTACTCCGTCTTGTCGATATACACGTAGTTCTTTTCCCTCAGTTCGGAGAAAGTCTGAATCCCTATGGGGTAGAATTTCAATGCAGGCTGTTCCATTGTTTTCACTTAATTTGTAGAGAAAGCAAATTTAGGATTTTTCCCGTAGAAAATATCACTTTGCCACGGATAATTTTACGAATTTGGTAGCCTCCTATTACTTCTCAATCTAAAAAAACGGTGCCTCCCCGGCACATACCGGGAAGACACCGTTACCTGATTTATAAATCTTACCTATTGAACTGTCGTTCTGTGTACAGTCACCCAACGAAGATGGTTATTTTCCTTCGGCAGCCCACTCTTTGGCGCCTTGTTCTTTCAGCTTGGCCG
>CALUIQ010000111.1 GCA_944320735.1 uncultured Bacteroides sp.
GATTGTCCCAAATCTCGGTCGTCAAGATATTGCAGGATTCCAAGGGTTTTATGTGGTTCGCCACCCGTAACGGGTTGAACCGTTACGACGGTAGCGAGTTCATTGTGTACAAACATGCGCCCGAAGACTCCTTGACGCTGTGTGACAACAATATTATGGCATTGGCCGAAGACGCTGACCGCAACCTTTGGGTGGGAACCTCGCACGGCCTATGCGTGATGGATATGAAAACGGAACATATCCGGCGTTTCGATTCGTCCAAGTACGGCAATATCGGGGAGTTGCAAATAGGAGCCTTGTTTGTGGACAGCGACAACCGTTTGTGGGTAGGTACTAATCGTGGGCTTTTTTGTTATGTGTCAGAGTCGGATGAATTTCAGCCGATAGATTTGAATGGAGCCATCCGGGGGGAGTCCATCGGGGCGATTTATGAGACAAAGAAACACCAATTGCTGATAGGCACGAACGCCAAGGGGCTGTTTGTTTGCGATATGGATGCGAAGGTGTTGCGGCACGTCCCCGCGGATGGTTCTCGTGGCGCGCTTCCGGAAAGCAACATTTCCACCCTTTATGAAGACTCCCGGGGGAGAATCTGGGGTGGCGGAAACTTCTGCGGCTTGTTTCAGGTTGACGGGAAGGAAGGGACGGTCAAGACCTACCATACAGGGAATAGCCCATTGACCACTAACAGCATACGCTGTATAGCCGAAGTGAACGGATTGTTGTTGATAGGGACGTTCGACGGACTGTACACGATGAATCTCTCCACTTTAGAGTTGAGCCAGCACTCGGGCGGGTTCTTGGGGACGGGCAACCTGCCCCACTTTTCCATTTACTCTTTGTTGGTCGACCGGATGCAGACCGTTTGGGTGGGGACGTATGCCGGCGGGGTAGGCTATTCCAACAAGTTCAACAACCGTTTTGCCTTTCACGACCCGGTAGAGATATTCGACACGTTCTTCGGCATCTACGGCAACGCCGTTTGCACCGAGGACAGTACTTTGTACATCTCGACGGAAGGGCGCGGGCTGCTGGGTTACGACCTGCGCACGGATACTTATCAGAACTTTTTGATAGAAGACGCTCATTTGCAGTACAATCAGAATATCATCAAAAGCCTGTTGAGGGATGGCGACGTGTTGTATTGCGGGACAAGCCGGGGGGCTATTTATAAGTTTGACATCCGGACGAAGCAATATGCGTTGTTCTATAAGTTCCCTAACGGGATGTCCATTTACGGAATGTTGCTCGACGGGAAAGGGGGGATGTGGATTGTCGGTTCCAACAGCGATTTGAGCTTGACCTATTTGGACAAGGACAAGAAGCTGAGTCAGCCTTTTCCCAAAGTACCCGAAACTCCCGGCATTGGGAGTGCGCGCTGCCTGTTCCGGTTGAGTGACGATGTGCTGTTGGTGGGTACGCGCAGCAACGGATTGGTGAAATATGATATTGAAAAGCAGGAATTTACTTTCTACAACAACCGGAAGCCCCGTGGAGCGGAACACTTGTTGAACAATTACGTCACCAATATCACGCGCGATTCGAAAGGCCGTATTTGGGTGGGTACTTTTGGCGGTGGTATGGCCCAGTTCGACGAAGGACGGGGCATTGTCAAGTCCGTTACCCAAGCCGACGGGTTGCTGAGCAACGACGTGTGCGCCATCGTGGAAGACAGCGAACAGAAACTTTGGCTAAGCCTGAACAACGGCATTGCGGAATATTTTCCGGAAGACGGGAAAATCATCAATTACAGTTCGCAAAACGGCATCGGCATCGAGGAATTCTCGCCCCATAGCGGCACCCTGCTGGCCGACGGCCAACTCTACTTCAGCGGCAACAACGGCTTTGTTACCTTCAGCCCTCGCGACTTGCAGATCAATCCCTTTGTCCCGCCCTTGGCGCTGACCCATTTGTATGTCAATAACAAGCTCATTGCCGTAGGCGATGACACCGGCATCCTTCCTACTGCCGTGTTGGACGACGTGGAGCGGATAGACTTGGCCTATGACGAGAACAACCTATCCATCGGGTACTGTGCGCTCAACTTTATTTTCGCGCAGCAGAACCAGTACGCCGTTTTCCTGAAAGGGTATGACGAAGAGTGGAATTATATGGCCAACAACCACCGTGTCTATTATACCAACTTGAGTCCCGGCACCTACGAGTTCAATGTCCGGGCGGCGAACAACGACCGAATCTGGAACCAGGAGCCCCGCCGCCTGCGTGTCGTCGTCCATCCTCCTTTCTGGCGCACGTGGTATGCCTACACGTTCTATGCCTTGCTTTTCGTGTCGGTGATAGCTCTCATTATGTACTATATGCTGAAGAAGCAGAAGTTGGAAAGCGAACTTAGCTTCCAGCAGAAAGAGCGGCTGCAGTTGGAGACGTTCCATCAGGAGAAGATACGTATGTTCACCAACTTCTCCCACGAGCTTCGCACCCCCTTGACGCTGATTATCGCCCCCTTGCAGGAACTGATGTCCACGCCCGTGCTTGCGTCGGCGGTGAAAAACAAGATTGGGCTGATACACACCAATGCGCAGCGCTTGCTGTTGCTGGTGAACCAGTTCCTCGACTTGCGTAAGAACGAGGAGGGCAAGCTCTCCCTGCACGTCACCCATACGGATTTCTATCCCTTTATGCTCGAAATCTATTACGCCTTCAACTACCTGGCCCAGAGCAAGCAGGTCAGCTTGAAGTTCGACCAAAAGGAAGAGAGTGCCTACGTGTGGCTCGACAAGGTGCTGATTGAGAAGGTGGTGTTCAACCTCCTTTCCAATGCCATCAAATTCACGCCGAGCGGGGGCGAAGTCACCTTCTCCTTTGCCGGAGTCGGGCGGGAGGAACTTCCTCAGTCCTACCGGGACGCGATGGCCTTGCCTGCCGAGACCGAATTCATTCGCTTGCGCGTGGCCGATACCGGTGTGGGCATTCCTGAGAGCGAAGTGGACAACATTTTTAATCCCTTCCATCAGGTGGACAGCAACAGCGGCAACCTGAAAAACTTGGGGACGGGCATCGGGCTGAGCCTGACGAATTCCATCGTCCATTTGCATCACGGCTATATTGAAGTATTGAAGAACACGCCCCGTGGCACCGTGTTCAATGTCTACCTGCCCGTCAGCAGTTGCGCTTACGACGAGGCGGTCTTGGCGAAGGAAGAGTACAAGGAAGAAGTCGTTCCTTTGGCGGAAGGCGCGCGTTTCGACATCGAGCGGAAGCATACGGTTCTGTTGGCGGAGGACAACGACGAGGTGCGCCACTACGTGAAAGGCTGTCTCGACCCCTATTTCTACGTCCTCGAAGCCTGCAACGGCAAGGAAGCCTTGGACCTCTGCTACGAGAAATACCCCAACTTGATTGTGAGCGACATTATGATGCCCCGGATGGACGGACTGGAGTTGTGCCACCGTGTGAAGGACGATATGCAGTTGGGTCATATCCCCGTCATATTGGTCACCGCCCAGTCTATGGTGATGCAAATTAAGGACGGTTATTTGGCGGGTGCCGACGACTACATCGTGAAGCCCTTCAGTATGGACGTCCTGATATGCCGCATCCAGAACCTGTTGGAAGCCCGCGAGAAGCTCAAGAAGATGTTTGGCAAGAAGTTCTCGCCCGAAGCGATGGACATTGAAATCGTGTCGAACGACGACCGTTTCACACAGAAGTTCTATGAAGTCGTGGAGAAACATCTCAACGACCCCCACCTCAACATCGAGACCATCTGCAAGGAGATGGGCTTCAGCCGTGCCAATTTCTACCGCAAGCTGAAGGAAATCACCGATCTAAAGCCGATAGACCTCATTCGGAACAAGCGCCTGGAAGTGGCTGCCAAGTTGCTGGCCGAGTCCGATTATTCGGTGTCCGAAGTAGCGAACTACACCGGCTTCAACACCCATTCCTACTTTACGGCCAGCTTCACGAAGATGTATGGCTACTCCCCGTCCGAGTGGGTGCAAAAGCATAAGATGGAAAGGGGGAGATGTGAATGAAAGAAGAGGATGCTCAATGCCCTCCCAATATCCAATTCCGTCCTTTCTCTGTAGACATAACGATGGCGAGCGTCACAACGACAACGGCGAGAAAAATCATAAATAAAAGTCCTACATTCATACTGTCTCTTTTTTACGAAGTTTATAAAATCTGGTTGCGATAACATAGAGACCGACTACGACAATGGCACCAATGAAAAACATAGTAAACAGCCCCCACGTAAAATTCCAGTCTTGGAAGAACACGGCAAGACTACCCAAAACGAATGTACCCAAGACGAGTTGGGCAGCCGTAAAGAAGAAACTGGCGCACTTCTTGCGCATCTCGATTTCCATTTCTTCTTGTTTCTTTTCAAATTCTTCTATATTCGTCATAAATCGGTCTATATCTGTTGCAAATATACACACAAAATTATAAAATTCTTCACTATTTGGATGAATATTTTTATAAAAGCGGCGGAGCCGCGCTATTTCGCCGCCCCGCCGCCGTTCGTTTTCTTCTTGTAGTGGTAATCAATGCCGAAGAGTGAGCCTGCAAAGGTGCTGACTTCGCCGAAGGCTACCAATACGCTTTCGTGGATTTCGCCCTCAGGAGGGAAGTACAGGCCTAAAAAGAGGAGAACGCAGCCCGCTACGGTGAGTAGCAAGGCCGCGAAAAGCTGGGCTTTCATCATTTGCGGAACAGCTTGAATACGTTCTCCAGGAAGCCCAACAGAGCATCTTTCAGCAACGAAAGTACGTTTTTCCAAAATGGTTTCATCGTTCTGCTTGGACATTAGAAAAAATGGGACACGCTTTCGGGTTCGTCTCGTGGTGTCCCTTGACGAGTGCGGCGGGTTATGTCAACGGGTCTTCCGTCATGCCGCCGTCTTCTCCGGTGCCGCCTTGGTCTTCTCCGGTGTCGTCGGAGTCATCGGGATTTTCCGCCGTCGAGCCTTCCAGCCGCGATTCGAGGTCCACGAAGTCGATGTAGTCCTCGGCGCGGGTGGAGGCCAGGTTGGGGCGGACGCTGCTCGATGCGCGGAACACGATGCGCAGCGACTTGATTTTGTCCGACTGGCAGTCCTCGCGCTTTTCGCTTCCCTCCGTGGTGGCGGCGAGGCTGAACACACCGAAGCCCTCGATGTTGACCGAGTGCCCGGCAAACAGTTCGGCACGCAGCGTCGACACCAGGTTGGTGAGCACGCTTTGGATGTCGCCCAAGGTGAGCGAGCTGGAGTAGGTCATCTTGTGCGCAATCGTGTTGAGCGTGGCGGGCTTTCCCCACGTGATGACCTGCGGGTAATACTTGGCCGGAGCCTGTTTGTCCTGCGGGTTTTTGCGCAAGACACGTTTGAAGGTTACTGACATAGTTCTTGTCTCCTTTCTTTTTGAAAACAGTAAAATGGAATAGCGGTATCGTTCTCTGAGGTGCGCACCCTTTCTCTCGTTCCGCATCCTCCCCCTTTGGAAGGACAATGCAAAGGTACGGCAGTCGGCTGACACCGGGTGGCGAACCATTGCCCGGCAGTGTTAGCTTGTGCCTGTCGGTGTCGCGGTTTAACTTTTCTTATAGATAAAATGTTTGGGGGAGAGAGGAAAACGTTATCTTTGCAGCGAAGCAGAACCTAACGAAGAGAATATGAAGACATTAGTGATTATATTGATTGTGTTGACGGGTGTCCTCATTCTGGTGGGAGTCCTTGTGGTTGTTATCTATTATAAGGTCAGGAAGGCAGGGGGGATTTACTTTCGTGCGGCAGGCTATATGGATAACCCACACCCTCTTGGTATAGACAATTTGATATTTGTCACCGGTAACTCTATGCGGGCCATCGAAGATAAGAACCGGGACTTTATGTTGCGTATAGATGACTTGAGGAAGCAACTGGACGCGTGGAAGGAAGAAATAGAAAAAGAGGAAGCCAAGGAGATAGGGGAAGAACCGCAACCGGTTTCGGGTGAAGAGGCGGGAATGCCGGAAATGAGGGAACTGAAAAACAAACTTCCCTTGGAAGACTTGGAAAAGGCAGAAATGCAGGGGGCAAAATCGGGGACCGGCATCCGCGAATTGCGCAAGTTGCAATACATCTGCGAGGTGCTCCGCCAGATAGACAAGCAATATGAGGAGGTGAGCTACAACGCTTCTTCCGAATTAGGGCACATTATGAAAACCGCCAAAGAACTGAAAGAGCGTTCCGAGAAACTGCGTGAGCAACGCAAGAAACAGCGGGCGAAAGAAAAGAAAAAGGAGCAGCCGGAAGAAGAAGCGTAGAGGATAAAAGGAATTTATGTGTGTATGTCTATTTTTCAGCCGCAGATGACACGGATAACGCAGATTCTTTCATTTTTAGGAGTAAGAAGGAGTTATGCCTTCGGCAGGAGTAAAAAGGGAGTTAAAAGCCGATACCTTTTTCTATTGGCCTATAACTCCGGGCGGAGCCCTAACTCCTTTTAACTCCCGATAACTCCTTAAAAGAATAAAATCCGCGCCATCCGTGTCATCTGCGGCTGAAAAATGGCAAGGGGCTTACAGCTCAGTCGCCACGTCGAAGCACGGGCACTGCTTGGTCCATTCCTCCGGCTCCACCGTTCCGTCGCCGTCCAGGTCGGGGCTGAGGTCACGGTGTCCGCAGAGGCGCACGCCCCGGCCCGTGACGCCCAAGAGCTGCCACACCAGCAGGCGGAGTGCAGCCCGTTGTTCCGGTGTGCGAGTGTCGGCGGGACGGCCTTGCACGTTCAGTCCGCCCTCGTAGCAGATGCCGATGCTGTGGGCGTTGTAGCCCCGGCAGTGTGCCCCCACCTGTTCGATGGGGCGCGTGTTCACCACCGTGCCGTCGC
>CALUIQ010000112.1 GCA_944320735.1 uncultured Bacteroides sp.
GCCGAACTCTACGACCGCATCAACCGCCGCGTGGACCAGATGATGGCGGACGGCCTGCTGGACGAGGCGAAGCGCGTCTACCCGCAACGGGCGTGCAACTCGCTGAACACCGTGGGCTACAAGGAACTGTTCAAATACATCGACGGCGAATGGACCTTGCCCTTCGCCGTCGAAAAAATCAAGCAAAATTCGCGCATCTATTCACGCAAGCAGATGACGTGGTTCAAGCGCGACACGGACATCCGCTGGTTTCACCCCGAACAAGAAACGGAGATACTAACGTACCTCCGTAGCGAAGTGTGACAGTTGTGACAGTAGGACAGTAGTTTTTTGCGCTACGCTGTGTTGTCTGATTTTTCAGCCGCAGATGACGCAGATTACACGGATTTTATTCTTTTAAGGAGTTATCGGAAGTTAAAAGGAGTTAGGGCTTCGCCCGGAGTTATAGGCCAATAGAAAAAGGTATCGGCTTTTAACTCCCTTTTACTCCTGCCGAAAGCATAACTCCTTCTTACTCCTAAAAATATAAAATCTGCGTCATCCGTGTCATCTGCGGATGAATAATTATTCACGTAATCAAGGCAACGCCTTCACCGTTTGCCGCAGGCGGATGTCTTGGCTGGAAGCGCCAACCATAAACTCAAACTCTCCCGGCTCTACCGTCCAACGCATATTGCGATCCAACAGCTGCAAATCTTCGGGGGTGAGGCGGAAAGTCACCGTCTTCGTCTCGCCGGGCTGCAAGGAGATGCGTTCGAAGCCGCGCAACTGCGAGTCGTAGGCAATGACGCTGCTCACCTTGTCGCGCACATACAGCTGCACCACTTCATCGCCCGCACGGTTTCCGGTATTGGTCACATTCACTTTCACCGTATAATCGCCCTGCGTAGGCTGCTGCAACGGGGTGACCTCCAAGTCGGAATAAGCAAAGGTGGTGTAGCTCAAGCCGTAGCCGAAAGGATAAAGCTCGCCCTGCACACGTGTCGAGCCTGAGCCGTTGGGGCCGCTTTTGGGTTGGTTGCCGTGCGAGCCGGGCTTGAAGGGGAAATTCAACTCTATCTGCCCGACACTCTTGGGGAAAGTGACCGTCAGCTTGCCGCCGGGATTGTATTCGCCAAACAAGGTCTTGGCAATGACATTGCCGCCTTGGCAGCTCGGGAACCAAGTCTCCAAGATGGCGGGGATATGCTTGTCCGCCCAATTGATGGTCAACGGCTGGCCATTGATGAGCACAAGCACCACCGGCTTCCCCGTAGCGTACAACGCTTCGAGCAACTGCTGCTGGCGTCCGGGCAAATCGAGCGAAGTGCGCGAACGGCTTTCGCCCGTGCGGTACTCGTCCTCGCCCAACACGGCTATGATCACGTCACAATCCGAAGCCTTCGCTACAGCCTCGGCCATATCCGCTTTCTCTTGCTCGGTCAGCGGGGTGGGAAGTATCTCGCTCGTCGGCCAATCCTTGTCCACGATGTCGCATCCCTTTGCATAGGCCACGGCGTCCTTGCCCAGATAAGCCCGCAAGCCCTCAAGGACGGTAACTTTCTCCAGCCGGTTAGGGCCGTAGCGGCTTTCCATAAAGTTGCTTTCGTCCGCCAAAGGCCCTGTCACCAACACTTTCCTTACCTGCTTCTTGTCCAAGGGAAGCAAGCCGTCGGCATTCTTCAGCAACACCAACGATTGTTGTTGCATCTGCTCCACAAAATCCATACGATGCTCGATGCCACCTTCCTTGGCGGCCATTTCTTTTTCATCCACATACGGACGGTCGAACAAGCCCAGGCGGAACTTCACCCGCAGCACCTCGGCCACCCGCTTGTCTATGGTTGCCATCGAAATCTTCTTCTCCTCCAGCAGCCGGCGGATGGGAAGAATGAAATCGGAAGGCGGCGTAAAGTGGGTGCGCACGTTCAATCCGGCTTCCAAGACTTGGCGAACCGCTTCGTCATACGTGTCGGCCACGCGGTGTTTGGTCAGCACAAACTCTACCGCCTCGCTGTCGCTCACGACATAGCCGTCAAACCCGTATTCCTCGCGCAACAACTCCGTCAGGAAATAATAGCTGGCGGTGACGGGCACCCCGTCCCAATCGTTGTAGCTGCTCATCACGCCCATCGGATGCGCCTCTTGGATGACTTTCTTGAACGGATACAAGTAAAGCTGGTGCAACTCGCGCGGAGCCACGTGCGGGTCGGTACGGCAATTGCCGTCACGTCCACCCTTGGGCACGCCGTAGACGGCATAGTGCTTCAACGTCGAAGCCACCCCCTGCGACTGGATGCCTTTCACCATCTCCGTGCCCAACGAGGCTACCAAGTAAGGCTCTTCCCCGTAGCACTCCAAGGTACGTCCCCAACGGGGGTCGCGCGCAATGTCGAGTATCGGCGCATAAATATTGGTGTAACCCAACATACGCGCCTCCTGCCCGACAATGACGCCCGCCTGACGAACCAAATCGCGGTTCCACGTGCTGCCTACCGCAATGGGCGCGGGCAAAGGCGTGGCTTTCGTATGGTTCAGCCCGTGAATGCCTTCGTTGCTAAAGTCGACGGGGATGCCCAAGCGGGTCTCTTCCACAAACCACCGTTGCACTTGGTTGATGGCCTTGACGTGGTTCTTGAAAGGATAGAGCATCGCTTCCACCCGTTTCGACTTCCGCCCTACCCCGTTCAGCATTTCGTCGATATTGGCTATGCCGTCTTTCCATACCTCCTGCTTCCATCGGGCCGTAGGCAACGAATCTTTCAGCACCCTGCCATAGCCATAGAGGGTAGCCAACTGGCAGCTTTTCTCCTCCACGTTCATCTGCGAAAGCAAGTCCTGCACCCGTTTTTCCAAAGGCTGCGAAGCGTCTTCGTACACGTCCTTCACTCCGTTCTTGTTAAAATCAATCCATCCCTCGTGGTAGATGGAGCGCTTTTGCGCCTGCAAGGGTAGCGTCATACACGCCCCCAGCACCATACATAAAGCCAAACGCTTGTTTTTCATCATTGATTCATATTAAGTGATTAATCATATTTCTATTTTTCAGCCGCAGATAACGCGGATGACACGGATTTTATTCTTTTAAGGAGTTATCGGGAGTTAAAAGGAGTTAGGGCTTCGCCCGGAGTTATAGGCCAATAGAAAAGGGATCGGCTTTTAACTCCCTTTTACTCCTGCCGAAGGCATAACTCCTTCTTACTCCTAAAAATATAAAATCTGCGTCATCCGTGTCATCTGCGGATGAATAATTTAAATTTTCCCTCCTACTTATATAGTTCTTCAAACAAATGCCAAGCTTCATCCTTGGCAAGGGCATCGTAGAAAGCGCGCATATCCCGCTTGTCCCGATGTCCCTCGCGCCGCCATTTCTCCAGCAAGGCGACACCTTGCCTGCCTATCCGCTCTTCCAAGGGCGCCAAACGCTGCATATATCCTCCGCCCTCTTCGTCGTAAAGCAAAGCCCAATGCAGGTAGCGTTCGCTGCCCATCCCCCACTTCAACCCGAACACCTTGTCCTTCAACCTCAATGAGTAGTAAGACAAGGGGGATGTGCCAAACGCACTATCCTTACGCACCCCGTCCGGCAACTGAGCGTCCACCCACAACGGGACGGCAACGCCCGTAGGCGGATAACCCAGCAATGTCCACATCGTGCTAAGCCCGGCATCCTCACCCGGCTTCACGCCTTGCACCACCACCGAACACGACGTGCTGGCACGTGGGATAAAGTCTTGGTCGACAAACCACCCCGAGGCTTCCTCCCCCGTGAAAGGAGGCTGACGCAAGTCGATGCCCAGCAGGCAATGATGAAACGAGCGCGAAAGGTCCGTGAAGATTCGTCCGGGGGTCACATTTTTCCGCCGCGAAAGAGAATCGAGCACACGCTCCGCTTCCTGATAGCGTACAACACCCGCACCGGGGCCATACGTGCCCGAAACGGAGAAATTGGTGCGTGCCACATAGCCGTCGGGGGCTACTTGCGGGTCGTTGGCGTCATACGCCTTATAGCCATTGTAATCCACTTCGAACATCACCGCCCCGCCCCGCGCGTCTATCACTCCGAAATTGGCTTCTATGCCGCTGGGCTTGCGGAGGGTATCCAGATAATGGCGAAAATCATCCACCGTGGCGCATACCTCCAACGCCCGATGGATGGCACGTCCGTTGGCCACGCCCCGTTCTTCCCCGTCCTGCACGTCCACCAAATTGTAACTCTGCGTGTTCATCAAGGCGAATCCTGCGGCATTGACACCTATCCACGCTTCTTTCTTCAAGTGATAGTCGGCGCTGTTCACCACGGCGATGAAGTCGTAACGCTCGCCGCGGACATACTCCACGTGGTTGCGCAGGAAGTCCGTGTCGCGGTGTTTCCACAACAAGGGTCGTCCGTCCGGCGTCGCCCGCCCGGAAACCACGGCAGAGGTACACGCCCATCCAAGCATCCACCCGCACAGCCCCAACAACAATAACAACTTTCGTTTCATAACGATAATAATTTATGTGCGCGGAGCGCACAATTGACAATTGACAAATACAATGAGTCGGATATTGATTAGCAAATCATTGTCAATTGTCCATTGTTAATTGTCAATTGCGGCCTCCGGCCGCTAAATTCCCATTTAGCTACCGCAAATATAGTTTTTCTTGCCCATATATGAAAAAAGAGGCCACCCCAAATTGAGGCAGCCCCTTCATTAAAGAAATTGAATGTGTGCTTTATTATTCGCCAATCCAAGCGCCATCCAGCCAGTCGCAGGCTGCTTTGATGGCATCGAAATCAGCAAAAGTCAGGTTGGTGTCTACTTTGTTGCCTTCGCCGGCCAGGAAGTCTGCATTGGTGTAAATGCCTTCCTTGCTTTGCAGGTCTGCGCTGATAGTTACATTCGTCAGCTTGGATACGCCGTCCTTCAGAGCTTGTTCGGTCTCTTCGGTTTCTACGGTCAGCGGTTGACCCTTGCCGCAAATCCGGGCGTTGTCCATCGTCACTTGCGTACCGGCACGCAGACGGACACCTTGTTTCTCACCACCGTTGCCTACCAAGATAAGGTTGCTCAACGTAGGATGTGCTACAGGAGTTTGTTTGAAATTGTCACCATTGTTATCAGCCTCAATCAGGCAGTCGCAGGCATAACCCAATGTCTCCTCCGCTTCTTGGTAAGCCACGAGGTTGGTACCCTTACCGTTCCATCCTTCCGTCCAGTCGAAAGAGTCGTCGCTGCAGCTGATAACCACCATATTGCTGACGTTCACCGAGCCACCGAAGAACTCGAAACCGTCATCGCTGCCTTGGTAAGCCACGCAGTGGTCAACCGTCGTGCCGTTACCTACACCGTAGAAAGAGATACCGTTGGCTTCGTGCTCTTCATCGAAAGCATAACCGGTATATTCTACGCGTACATATTGCAGTGTACCAGAGTTATCAGCGTCATCATTGCCGCCATACGTAGCACCACCGATTTCAGAGCTGCCAGTACCGCCTTCAGCGTTGGTGTGGGCGCGTCCGCAGATGTGGATACCACCCCAAGCGCCGGCTTCTTGCAGTTCTGCCGTCATAATAATGGGATTTTCGGCTGTACCTACCGCATTGATTTTAGCGCCTTGTTCTACCAGGATGTAATCTACAACATCATCGTTAGGAGCAACAAGTCTCACACCTTCTTCGATGTTCAGCGTAGCACCTTCTTTCACCCTATAGACTCCGTTCAGCAGATAGGTTGTATTAGCAGCCAAGGTTACGTCTGAAGTTACCTCTCCGCTCAAGATTTCAATTTCTTCCTGCGCTGCACTGTCACCCCACTCACGTGTCCAACCTTCTATCCAAGGACAAGCGGCAGCAATGTCGGCATAAGTTGCGTAGTTGATGTCCTGGAAGTTCTTGTTGCCGTCAGCCAAGAATTCAGAAGCCGTATAGATACCCAATTCGCTGTTAATATTGCCACTCAACGACGTATTGGTGATGCTTGCGCCGTTCGTGCCGTCCTTCAACGCGTTTTCTGTTTGCTCGCTTTCTACGGTCAAAGGCATTGCCTTGCCGGTTACTTGCGCGTTATCCATCTTCACGTAAGTACCGCAACGCAGACGGACACCACGTTGGTTTTCCTCGCTGTTGTTACCGATGAGAAGCAGGTTGCTCAAGGTCGGGTTGGCAACAGGCGTAGCCGAGAAGTTGTCGCCGTTGTTGTCCGCTTCGATCAAGCAGTCGCAGTCATAGCCTAACACATCTTGGCTCTCCTGCACGGCGATGAGGTTCGTAGCCGTACCGTTCCAACCTTCCGTCCAGTCGAAAGAGTCGTCGCTACAGTCGGTTACTACCATATTGCTGACGTTTACAGAGCCACCGAAGAACTCGAAACCGTCGTCAGAGCCTTTGTAAGCCTGGCAGTGGTCTACCGTCGTACCGTTACCTACACCGTAGAAAGAAATACCGTTGGCTTCGTGCTCCTCGTCGAAAGCGTAGCCGGTATATTCTACACGCACATATTGCAGCGTACCGCTGTTGTCGGCGTCATCGTTGCCACCGTATGCGGCACCACCGATTTCAGAGCTTCCCTGGCCACCTTCGGCATTGGTATGGGCACGTCCGCAGATGTGGATACCGCCCCAAGCGCCGGCTTCTTCCTGTTCGGCCGTCATCACGATAGGAGACGAAGCCGTACCTCTGGCGTTGATCTTGGCACCTTGCTCTACCAGGATGTAGTCAACCACATCGTCATATACGGCTTCCAGTCTTACGCCCGGCTCGATGTTCAGCGTTGCGCCTGCTTTTACCGTATAGGCACCGCTCAGTTTATACGTATTTCCGCTTTTCAAGGTTACGTCTTCCGTGATTTCACCACTCAGCGTGCTACCGTCTGCCGGTTGAGCGGGATTGTTCGTTTCCTCATCATCCGTACAAGCGGTGAAGAGCGTCAGACCGGCCAAAAAAGCCAACGAATAAAGTTTCTTGTTCAGTTTCATAATAACCACTATTAAAGAATTAATAATTAAATATGATTTTCCCTATTGAAATATATGTTTAGATTAAAATCTGTAGCTGAAGCCCACTTCGAAGTTGGTGCCTTCCTTGTATTCCTCTACCACCACTTCGTCGCCCGTCAAGGGAACTTCTTGCTTGAACACCATCGCCCGGTTCAGCAGGTCTTTCACTTGCAAGTTGACGCTGAAATGCGTGTTGAAGCTGTAGCTGGCGTTGAAGTTCATCGTGTGAACCGGCATCTGATGTACGTCACCCAGTTGGGACACACCTACGGCGTGGATGCGCTTACCTTGCAGATTGTAGAGCAAAGCCAGGTTGAGTTGGCGTTCTTCGCCAAAGCGGGGCGAGTAAGCCAAATCGGCATTCAGCAGGATGGGCGACGCGCCTTGCAACGAACGTTCTTTGTTGGTATAGGCACCGCCTTGAGGCAGCTTCACGTTGGTGTACATATAGGACACGTTGGCACCCAAACGCAAATCCTTGAGAAGCTGCTTGCGCAATTCCACCTCCACACCGGCAGCCATACCTTGGTCGGCATTTTGGAAGGAGAACATCGTGGCGCCACCGTTCAAGCGTTGGATACGTTCGATGGGTTTATCCAGATGTTTGTAATAAGCCGTAGCCGAAAACATATCACCGTTCTCACCGAAGTGTTCGTAACGGATGTCCAAGTTGTAGTTGTAACCGTTCTGCAATTCTTCATTACCACGAATTTGTGCCGAGCCGTAAGACTCCTGATAAAGGAACGGGGCCATCTCGATGAATGAGGGGCGGGTAATGGTGCGCGAGAGCGAAAAACGCAAGTTGTTCTTGTCGTTCACGGAATATTTCAAGTTGACCGTAGGGAACAAGTCGTGTTTGTCCAAATTGCGCCGACGTTGGTATTTCTGTTCACCTTCGATGGCGTATTCCACCCACTGCTTCGCCATCTCGTAACGCAAACCTACGTTGACCAGCAAAGAAGGCATCGGATAGAAATCAGTTGACGCATAGGCCGCATAGATGTCCATACCGGCACGGTAGGTGTCGTGCGACTGCATACGGCGGTTGATAGCAATAGTACCGTTCTCTATGTTCTCCTGATTGAGGTATTCACTGGGATTATAGATATTGTCGACATTGACATTCAACTTATTGATGTTGTAGAAGAAACGGGTACCCATATAGTCGCGGTTCTTGTCCTTGTAGCTGAAACCGAAACGGACAAAGTTGTCATCCTTCCAGCTATACTTGGCGGCCAGATTGCCCACCCATTCATCTTCGCCCAAATCACCGAAATAACGCATAGTCTCCTGACGGTTCAGTTTGAAGAGGCTGTACGTACCGTCTTCATTGCGGGTGTACATCACCTGACGGCGATCCGGCTCTTCACTGCTGGTCTTGCTATACGAGCCGCCCCAAATCACTTCCCATTGGTCGCCTATGTGGTGAAGGCCGTTCAACTGATGGTTCTGCAACGTATAGATATGAGTCACATTGTTACTGCCTGCCAACAGATGGTCCTCGGCGTCTATACCCTGACGGTTCTCGTAAGAATCGCTGGCATTGCGGGCATAGAAGAAAGCGTACCCGATGCGGTCGGCTTCACGCAGGGTAAAGCTGGCGGAAGCCAAGCCGGCCAACTTCAGCGCGTTGGTGTATTCATCGTAAGTAAAATCGTTTTGCGCCTCACCGGTAGATGCCTCCAACGTCTTATAAACGGCATCGTAGATGTTTTGCGTCTCGTTGCTGGCGCTGAACGACATAAGCAGGCTCAAGGTCTGGTTCTTGATGTCGAAATTCTTGCCGAAGCCGATGTTTCCACCGAATTGGGGCAAGGCTTTCTTCTTCTCCACGTCGAAAGTGGTGTTGAATATATTGTGCGTCTTCACGTATTCATCGAACTCACGCAACTCCATATTATAAATAGACTCGTCCAATGAGGGATTCTTGAACAGCGTCCCGTCACGGTCCATCTGATAAAAGTCATCGCCCATCGTATTGAACGCGCCGCCTACGTTGAAGCTGACGTTAAAGAAATCATCGCCCACGTTTTCCTTCGTGCTGATGTCGATGTGCGCACCGCTATAATCGGCAAAAACCGCTGCGTCGTACACCTTGCTGACAGTGATATTTTGTACCGTGCTCGAAGGGAACAAATCCAAGGGAATCAGTTTGTTATCCGGATTGGGTGAAGCGATGGGAAGCCCGTTCAGCGTAGTCGTGCTGTAACGGTCGCCCAATCCGCGTACAATCAACTGTCCGGCATCCGCAATGGAAACGCCGGTTATCTGCTTGACGCCCTCTTGCACATTGCCGATACCTTTCAGGCTCATCTCCTTGGCACCCAAATTCTCAATGGCCAAGGTCGCCTTCTGGCGTTCCACCTGCAAGGCGCGTTCGCTCTCTAAGTTCTTCCGTGCCGTGACGGACACCTCGCCGAGGGTTTGCGCGTCACTTTCCATCTCGAAGTTCATCACTACGTCACCGGCCACTTTTACGCCATTGGCCGTAATGTCCACGTATCCCACGTATCTCACGACGAGGTCATACGTACCGTTAGGCACTTGCAGGGTGTAGTTACCGTCGATGTCGGCCACCGCACCTTGCGTCGTTCCCACCACTTGCACGGTTGCGCCCGTCAGCGGCTCTTTCGTCTGTTTGTCGGTAATAGTACCTTTGATGGTACCTGCCACGGCTGTCATAGCCGATAGGGTAAGGAATAAAATAAGGAAGAGAATCTTTCCTAAATCTACTTTCATACTCAACTTTATTATTTTTCTTTTTTCCGCTGCAAAGGTCTGAATACGGTGTTACACACTCGTTGCAACAAAAGTACATATACGTTGCGGAAATATTACGTGAGTATTTCAGTAGAGGAAAGGGAGTACGTTGTTAATGTTTAGTGATTAATGTTTTGTTTAGTGATTAATGATTAAAATGATAATTTAATGTGCCCATATGCTAATTGGGCTGTGTATTGACGCAGATCTTTAAATTAGAACACAGAGTCACGAAGACACGGAGTTTTCTCTCTGTGTCTTTGTGTCTCCGTGTTTTTATTCAAAATATAAATCCGTGTTATCCGTGTCATCTACGGCTGAAAAATTAATCACTAATCACTAAACATTAATCATTGCTGTTCAGTGCCTTATGAAGCTCGTTGACCGCCTTTTCGGGATTTTTTCTCGCTTCAGGTACGGCATCGAGTTTGAAAGGAGCCAAAAGGTCATCAATATGCGACAGTTTACGTTTGGCACCCTTGGCAGTAAACTCTTCACGCAAGATACGTATTTTCTCCGCATCCTGCAAACCTTCCACCAACCGCTCAAAACGGATGCTGCTGCGTGGTCCCGGATAAATGCTATACGTGTCACCGGCCGCCCAAGTGCGGAAACGTGAATCGCGCAAGGGGTCAAGCGGCCAACTGTTGACCGCCCAACGTAAATAACCGTCATATCCCTCGGCCACCGAATGCAAAATAGTCCACGCGGCTTCTGCCGGACGGGAGAAGGTGAATATATTGGGAAAAGCTTCCGAACAACAAGTGTAGTAGGTACTGATTTGTCCCTTTGCCTCACGAGCCTTCTTTACTTCCTCCGGGAACTGCTGCCCGAAAGCTATACAATAATAATATAAGTCCGGCTCTATTTCGGCGTGATAATTACCCGCCAACGCTATTTTAAGCTCCGGAGCTGCCGTACGCACCACCCGTATGGCTTCACGCATAGCTTCCATCGGACGCTCGTCCATCGAAACGGCAGTCCGCTCCAACCAGCCTTTCTCACGCAAGTGGCAGACAAAATCCTTCAAGAACATCCCCCAATATTCCGCATAGGCCTCATCACCCGGTTTGGCGTTGACAAACTGCACCCGGTTGGTAGCCTCATCGTAATAATCGAACTTCAAATCCCAAGGTATCATCGTATAACAGTTGATAAGTCCGTTCAAGCCGATGTCCTCCGTCATAAACTCCACCCATTTGTCGAAAACCGCATAACCGAACTCCCAGCTTCCGTCCAGCCTCTTGATACGGGTCACCATACTGTCAAAATGGTCTTGCGTCTGTCCGTTCCAAGGCTTGTGCATAATACTCGCCGTGATAGCTTGCTGACCCGCATCGGCCAACATCTTCATAATAGGACGCATAGCATCGAAATGAGCCTTACTCCATAAGGGCACTTGATAATAGCGTGCCACGGCATAAGGATTCTGCCACAAATCCAAGTTAAACTTCCATTCTTGCGGAGCCGGTAACGTGCGGTTTATTACTTTAATTTCAAAAGGCAACGTCAAGGCCTCCTGTCCGTCAGCTTGAACCGTCAGCTTGGACTTGTAAATACCTGCCTTGGTCCCTGCGGGCACCCATACGTTTAGCCATATCGGTTGCGCGCATTGGGCTTTTACGTCCAAAGTCTTGTTGATGTCCAACATATCGGCCACTAACGAGGAGTCCCATTGGGTCTTATCGGGCCGGTGTCCGCAACCGCCCTTTCCGTCCTTGTTCAGTTCATCGGTCATCACGTAGCGGACGAAATGCGTGCGCACAGCCGAAGCGGGAATCACTTCCCTGCCTTTCTTCAATTCATTCACCGACAACCGGAGGTTCTTCAACTCCCGACGTGTCCACAACACCGCTTGCGCATTGACACGTTCCCCCTTCCAAGCCGTCAACCGCAGTGTCTTCGTGCCGGAAAGTTCCGTCGGCACATTCCATTTCTTATAACGCACGTCCGTACTGCCCCACTCCAACTGCACCGCAGCCGGCATTTTGCCCCAGACGTCTTTTCCATCACGGGGCTTGGTATCTGTCAGTTCTTCAAATGCCCCCAATGGAAACTTTGAGGCCGTTTCTTGGGCCATTCCTATCCACGCCCAAACCGCCAAAGCGGTCATCATAAAAAGTCGCCTTATCATATCGCTTACCTATTTATATATAATTGATATATGGGGACAAAGATAGAAAATTTTTGAGAAATCAAAAAAATCCGATACAAATCAGTGATTCGTACCGGATTATATTCGCATAGGAAGAGCAGAAGGATACCTTTAAAAGGAAAGGGAACAATGATGAATAAAAAAGCTCTGAGTGGGTACCAACACGTACAACCTCAATTACATTCTCCGCCTCGTTCACCCATATCAGCAAGAAATCACTTTCTACGTGACATTCCATACATCCCGCATACCTTCCTTTCAGCATATGCGGACGGTAACGAGCAGGAAGAGGAATATCCCGTACAATCATTGCGAGCGTCTCATACAGAGACTGCATCTTGCGCAAATCGTTGCGGTAGCGCTTCAAATCTTTCTTGGCTGCGGTACTGTAGCGTACGTCCTTCATCAGTCTATAGCGTTAACGGATTGTATGAAGGAGTCAAAACTTGACATATCCAACGTGCCGGCATATTTCCCAGTACGTGCTTCCTGCACAGCAGCTACAGTTTCGGAATTATAACGGCGTTCCTTCAAGGCTTCGGAAAGCATCACCTCAACAAGGTTGTTTACGCTTCGGTTCTCCCGTTTAGCTTCTTCACGTAGCTCGTCCATCAAATCCTTACGAAGACGGAAAGCGGTTTGTTTACGTTCAACAGTTGTTTCCATAACGATAAACAGTTAGTTAGAATAATAATGCAAAGATATAACAAATGTATAACACATCAAAAGACTAAGGAGTCAAAAAGAGATGAAATGGGCGTTTGATGACCCAACATAAACATATCATAACAAAAAAAGCAGCCACATTTTACTGTAACCGCTTGATTTTCAACTTGCACGGGAAGAGAGGCTCGAACTCCCGACACTCGGTTTTGGAGACCGATGCTCTACCAACTGAGCTATTCCCGTGTTTTGCGGCTGCAAAGGTAAACGGAAAGTTTGAATTTCGCAAGTCCTGGCCGCGATTTTTTCAGCATTCGCTCCTTATATCATTCCCAAGTCTTGAAACATAACACGATAGGCTGCGGCTTTCTTTTCGAGGGCAAGCGGGTAAGCACGCGAAGACGAGGGCATCCGGTAAAGACGCATCGCACGCCCCTCCGCCAGGAATTCGCTGAAGTCTCCCACCTTAGGAGGTGCTATGGAATAGGTCCGGCAAAGCGTATCGGTAGCTTTCTCGCCCGTGGTCACAATAGCCGTACACCGAGGAAGCCGCTTCAACAGAGCCGACACATCCGTAGGCTGTACCACCTCCAAGTATTTGTCCGAAGCGTTATCCTGCAAGCGGCGCACAGCCGACGCGGTATCAAACAAAGCGATTCCTACCGTCCGCAAGAAGCCTACGATGTCTTCCTTGCGAAACCGCTTCCGCTCGTTGTCCGCAAAGTGGTGGCGGTCATCAAAGAACAACAGCCCCATAATTCGCCACATATCGTTGCCCCAGTTGGGATAATAAAACTCCATACACCAGCGTTTGCGCTGCGGAGGGAAACTACCCAACATCAACAAGCGGGCATTCTCGGGCAGGAAAGGAACCAGCGGATGCTGTTCTATTTCACTCATTTCTTTTGTTCCTCATCCTTATCCTTGTGCTTCGACTCTTTCTTGGCCAACATAATGATGTTGAAGACGTATTCCGTCATCCATTGCTCCGAGAAGCCCAAACGTTCCTTATATTGGCGCACGGCGGCAGCTGTCTTGTGCACATCGTCCTTCTTCCATACCAACTTGGTGCAGACATCGTGAACCGTTTTCTCCGTCATAGCACGCAACGTCCCCTTAAAGATGGACGGCATACGGAATTTCCATTGCATCAAGTTGCCCATCAGCATCATCAAGTCATTGGTGAAACCTTGGTACAGGAAGAGGTAAGACTGCACCTCGTTCTGTGTCCGGCAGTGTTTCTTGACGGAAAAATCTATTTCTTTGAAAAAACTCTCGCTCAGGCCATAATCCTGCATCAGCATCTTGCGCGATGCCGCTTTCTCGCCCTGCCCCAAGCGTCCGCCCTGCGTAGGAATCTTGAACAACCGCTTGAAGTTTGCCACGTCGGGTACAAAACGGATATTCGTTATGCCCAAGTTGGCGGCGATAACCGACTGAAAATACACACGTATCAACGACGCGAAGTCTTCTACGTTCTTAGAAGAAACCTCTCCGTTGTCTTTCTTAAAAAGTTTGCCCAGTAGACTCATATCTTCTTTTATTATATATTATTGTATAGGTATCACTCTCCACCGTTGATTTTTCCGCCTGCAAAAGTAAGGAAATATTTTGGTTGGCAAACATTCCACGGCAGAATAAAAAAGTTCACTTCAGCCGAAAGCGAAAAGTATGCTCCTCGAACACCGGCTCTACAAGGTCGTAGCGGATAAACTTAGCCAGCAACTGCTCCGCCATACGCCGCGGGAGGCGTGCCAAGCGGCAACATTTGTTGAGCGAAAGCGGGCCGTTTAGCTCCAACTGGCTGAGCAACCAACTCTCCCGTTCTGTATATTCGGTCAGTTCTCCTCTCGGTCTGCTTTCCTGCTGCCATACGTGCAGGTGTACCGGGGTAGCCAATATGTTTTCATCCCTCACACGCAGGTAGGCCAACCGTTTGCCGGACTCATCGATGGCATATACCGGCTTTTGCGGACTCTCCTCCACCTGCACCAACAACACCGTTTTTCCTTCCACCACATAAGTCCTCATATCCACGCCCATAACCGGCTGACAATACAACTGTGCGGCAGCCTCTATCATAAACTGCTCTTCGGCCGAACGCACTCCGGCTATTTTCCCGTTGTCTTTCACCCCGATAAGCAGGCGTCCGCCATCCGTATTGGCAAAAGCGGAAAGCGTCTTCGCAATCTTGCGCGCATCCGAAATCTCGAACTTGAAATCCTGCTGCTGGTGCTCCCCCTCACGGATGAGCGTATGTATATAGTCTGTTTCCATAACTTGTTTCATACCCGCAAAAGTAGGGAAAAATTGCCAAAAATCCCTATAAATAAAGTTTTTCACCTATTTCGAAGAAAAAAAATCGTTTTTATTGCTTTTATTTCCCGAAAGAATGTATATTTGCGTAATCTTATTACTAACAAAAGAATATAGAAAGGATTATGAAAGAATTAATTGAGAAAGTTGCTGAATTGTACGCAGCATTCGAGAAAGATGCCAATGCACAGTTGGAGAATGGAAACAAAGCTGCCGGAACTCGTGCTCGTAAAGCATCATTGGAAATTGAGAAAGCTATGAAGGCTTTTCGTAAGGCATCATTGGAAGCTGCTAAATGAGATAGCGCTTACTGTAATCAAAAAAAATCAAAGGCCGATTTCTCTGTGGAATAATAGAGAGAAACGGCCTTTGTTTTTTATATTCCTCAACCTTTGAGCACCCGGTACACTTGTTCCCATTGGTCACAAAAAGCCTGCATAGAAGGAAAGAGCAGATTGGCGCCCGCATCCAGTAACACCTGCCCGTTCAAAGGACCGGTATTGACCGCCACCGTAAATATGCCGGCAGCCACTCCCGCTTGTACGCCTATGGGAGCGTTCTCCACCACCAAGGCCTCATTGGCAGCCACTCCCGCTTTCGCAAGTCCCATCAGATAAGGTTCAGGATTGGGTTTGCCATACTTCACGTCAAAAGCTGTCACCATATGCGCACGGTCAAAAGTATCGGGATAGCTATGTGCCAAGCGTTCCAGCAGCGTAGTCTGTCCCGAGCCTGTAACCAGTACCGGTGTCAGCCCACAGGCTTTTACCTTCTGCATCAGTTCCCAGGCACCTGCCATCCGTTCCGGTTCCGGATGCCGGGCAAACTCCTCGCTTTTCTCCGCATAAATCTGTTTAACGAGTTCCGGATCGGCATCCCGACCGTACTGACGTTGATATACAATGTTTATCGTAGCCGCTCCTGTACGTCCTTCGTGCAGGAAAGCCTCTTCGCGGCTCAGGTGAAGCCCGTGACGCTCCATCACCGTATGCCACGCGTCCGAATGATAAGGCATAGAGTTGAACAGCACCCCGTCCATATCAAATAATACCGCTTTCAAGCAGACCCCAGCATAGTGGTTCTGCCCCAAATAACACGCCACCGCTTCTTCAATCATAGTTTCTTGCATACTCTCTTCTACTTAAAATCCGGTGCAAAGGTAACAAAAAAAGTCTGGTGTGCTTTCGCACGTCAGACTTTCAATTCTCTCTGAAGTTGTAATCTCTGAATATTATTCAGCTACAACTGCGCTGTCAGCAGCTACTGTATCAGCAGCTTGTGCGGCTGCCTCGGCTGCGGCTGCTTCAACAGCTGCGATAGAGTCAGCGATACGGATAGAATCAGCGGCTGCTTGTTCAGCATTGGCTGCCTTGTTACCACAAGATGCAAAAGATACGGCTACGATAGCTGCGGCCATCAAAACTAACTTCTTCATTTCCTTTAAATTTTTAAACGTAATACAATCAATTGCTTTATTAAAACGCTGCAAAGGTAGACACTTTTTAAATAAGTTGTTCACTTATGCATAATTTTTTTTGTATTTTTCTTGAGAAATCCCCCTTTAGCTATCTTTTGGAGCAGCAGTATTATCATTTACCCACGTAAGCCTTCCTTTTGTTGATAGCTTACGAGTCCGAAAGGGCTGTAAAACCAATAATAATATGTACCTTTGCGCCCGTAATACGAACGTTTATGATTGATACCACTCTATTTCAAGATAAGACAGCCGTCTATTATACCTTGGGCTGCAAACTGAACTTCTCGGAAACGTCCACCATCGGCAGGATGTTGCGCGAGATGGGGGTACGCACCGCCCGACGAGGAGAGAAAGCGGACATCTGTGTAGTTAACACTTGTTCAGTGACCGAAGTGGCGGACAAAAAATGCCGGCAAGCCATCCACCGGCTAGTGAAACAGCATCCGGACGCTTTTGTGGTGGTAACGGGGTGTTATGCCCAACTGAAACCTGAGACCGTGGCCGGCATCGAGGGGGTGGATGTCGTATTGGGAGCTGAGCAAAAGAAAGATTTACTGAACTATTTGGGTGATTTGCGGAAGCGCGACAAAGGCGAAGCTTTTACATCGCCTTTGCGGGACATTCGCTCGTTCGCTCCTTCGTGTTCGCGGGGCGACCGTACACGCTTCTTCCTGAAGGTGCAGGACGGATGTGACTATTTCTGTTCCTATTGCACCATTCCCTTTGCCCGTGGGCGTAGCCGCAACGGCAGCATCGCTTCGTTGGTGGAGCAAGCGCGCCAGGCAGCGGCCGAAGGCGGAAAGGAAATTGTACTGACGGGGGTCAACATTGGCGACTTTGGCAAGACTACAGGTGAGAAGTTCGCCGACTTGGTGCGGGCGTTGGACGAAGTGGAAGGCATCGAACGTTACCGCATTTCGTCCTTGGAGCCAGACTTGCTGACGGATGACGTGATAGAGTTTGTGGCACGGTCCAAACGCTTTATGCCGCATTTCCACATTCCGCTCCAATCGGGCTGTGACGAAGTGCTGAAGCTGATGCGGAGACGCTATACCTCAGCCTTGTTTGCGGAGAAAGTACGACGTATCAAGGAAACGATGCCGGACGCCTTCATCGGGGTGGACGTCATCGTAGGCACGCGGGGAGAAACGGAAGAATATTTCGAGCAGGGCTACCGGTTCATCGAGGGGCTGGACGTCACCCAACTGCACGTTTTCAGCTATTCGGAACGGCCTGGCACGCAGGCACTGAAGATTCCGCACACAGTGTCGCCCGAAGAGAAGCACCGCCGTAGCCAACGGTTATTGGAACTCTCCGAACAGAAAACGCACGATTTCTACGCCCGCCACATCGGACAAACTCTGCCCGTCCTGCTGGAGCGTGCCAAACCCGGCGCACCGATGCACGGCTTTACGCCCAACTACATCCGGGTAGAAGTGCCGCACGACAATACGTTGGACAATCAAGTCATCCGTATGCGGTTAGGCGATTTTAACGAAGACGGTTCGGCCTTACTGGGAATAATCTGAGGATATGGACCGGATAGCGATAGTCATATTGAACTGGAACGGATGCGAGATGCTCCGCAAATTCCTTCCTTCGGTCGTACATAGTTCGAAAGAGGAAGGAGCTTGTGTGTACGTGGCGGACAACGGCTCGACGGACGCTTCGGTGCAGATGCTGCGGGAGGACTTTCCTTCGGTCCGTCTGATTTTGCTAAAGCAGAACTATGGCTTTGCCGATGGCTACAACCGGGCTTTGTGCCAAGTGGAAGCGGAATACGTGGTGTTGCTCAACTCCGACGTAGAAGTCGCTCCCCACTGGCTTCGTCCTTTGGTGGAGTATATGGACGCGCACCCCGAAGTGGCAGGTTGCCAACCCAAAGTACGGAGCTGGCGGAATAAGGACCGGTTCGAATATGCCGGTGCGGCGGGCGGCTACATCGACCGCTACGGCTATCCCTTCTGCCGGGGACGTATATTTAATAAGGTAGAGACGGACAAAGGACAATACGACACGGTGGCCCCGGTTTTTTGGGCCACAGGTGCCGCCTTGTTCCTCCGCTTGGCAGACTACCGTGAAGCCGGCGGACTGGACGGACGTTTCTTTGCCCATATGGAGGAGATAGACTTGTGCTGGCGGCTCCGGGCCCGAGGAAGGATGTTGGTCTGCATTCCCCTAAGCGTGGTTTACCACGTAGGAGGGGCCACGCTGAAGAAAGAGAATCCCCGCAAGACGTTCCTGAACTTCCGCAACAACCTGCTGATGCTCTACAAGAACCTGTCGGAAAAAGAACTGCGCCGGGTGATGCGGGTACGTGCCGTGCTCGACTACGTGGCCGCC
>CALUIQ010000113.1 GCA_944320735.1 uncultured Bacteroides sp.
ATTGTCATTAGCTACGCTCAAAACCACTTTTGATTATTTCATTAAGGTATAGTCTGAGCGCAGCGAAGAATCTCTCAGTGCGTGCGGGAGATACTTCACTCCGTTCAGTATGACAAAAGAGAAAAAAACTCTGTGTCTCCGTGACTCTGTGTTCCAAATCAAAAATCCGTGCCATCCGCGTCATCTGCGGCTGAAAAATTGTAAATTGTAAATTGTAAATGGCTAAATTGTAAATGAATAATGGTCACTACAGCGCATTAATACGTTTAGGACTGCCCATCATCATCGGGCAAGTAGGAATGATCGTGTTAGGATTTGCCGACACGCTGATGATTGGACATCACAGTACGGAAGAATTGGGCGCCGCTTCCGTGGTCAACAACCTCTTCAACCTGTGCATCATCTTCAGCACAGGCTTCAGCTACGGACTGACTCCCGTGGTAGGTTCTTTGTGCGGCCAAGGGCGGAAGGCGGAGGCGGGGCAGGCATTGACGTGCAGCTTGGCGGCCAACGGATTGGTGTCCTTGCTGCTGATGACCATTATGGGGACGTTGTACCTGAACATCGGCAGGCTGGGACAACCGGAAGAACTGATTCCGCTCATCAAGCCTTATTACTTGACGCTGCTGTTCTCCTTGCCCTTCGTCTTGTGGTTCAACGGCTTCAAGCAATTCACGGACGGCATCGGCAACACGCGCATCGCTATGTGGGTATTGCTGGGAGGAAACGCGATGAACATCTTGGGCAACTACGTGCTCATTTATGGGAAGTTCGGTTTCCCCGAACTGGGATTGTTGGGCGCAGGGCTAAGTACGCTCACGGCACGCATAGCGATGGTAGCGGCTATGGCCGTCATTGTCCACCAAAGCCGTAGCCTCCTTCCCTACAAGGAAGGTATGTGGCGGTTGGGGTGGTCGAAAAAAATGTTTCTCCGGCTCAATGCCTTGGGTTGGCCTGTGGGATTGCAGATGGGGATGGAGACCGCGGCTTTCAGCCTGAGCACGCTGATGGTGGGCTGGCTGGGAACAATGGAGTTGGCGGCGCACCAGATTATGCTGACAATCTCGCAACTGACGTTTATGGTGTTCTACGGGATGGGAGCCGCCGTAGCGGTCAGGGTAAGCCATTACACCGGACAAAACGATTATACGAACGTCAAACGGACCACATACGCCGGTTTCAAGTTGATACTATGCATAGGATGCGTATTAATCGGCATCGTGTTCATCCTGAAAGGGCAAGTAGGAAGTTGGTTTACCGACAGCGAAGAAGTGACGCGTGCGGTAGAAGCATTGTTCCTGCCGTTCCTGATTTACCAGTTGGGCGACGGGACGCAGATAAACTTCGCCAACGCCTTGCGCGGTATGGCGGACGTAAAGCCGATGATGGGCATTGCCTTTGTTTCTTATTTCCTCATCGCCTTGCCCGTGGGCTACATCGGCGGATTTGTCCTGCACGGCGGATTGCCGGGAGTGTGGATGGCGTTTCCTTTCGGACTGAGCACGGCCGGATTGCTACTGTGGCTGCGCTTCCGGAAAATGACACATTAGCACATTGGCACATTGGCACATTGGCACATTAGCACATTAATAAATGAAAAGTGTATCGAGACTCAAGATAGGAATAGGCTTCGGCCTGATGCTGGCCACGCTACTGGGCACCCTGTTCTTCGTCAACGGACAGATGGAACGCCTCACGCGCACGGCAGAAAACGACACGGCCGTGTGGGACAGCCTGCAAGCGTTGCTCCGCCGCAAGGATGACAACACGAGACGGTTGCTGAGGATGGCAGGACGTGCAGGCGACAGCGTGATAGCCGCTGCCGACTGGGAACGGGTGGTAGAGCAGCACGACACCATCATCGTCCGCCAACAGGTGAGAAGGCACGTCGTGACCCGGCGCGACACGCTGCGCACGCCCGTACAACCCAAGAAAGGCTTCTTCAAACGACTTGGTGAGGCATTCGCACCACCCAAGGCGGACACCACATTGCAGGTACGTGTCACCACGGAGGTGGCCACCGACACGGTGACATACGACACGTTCAATCCGGTGGACTCGCTGAAAGAAGCCCTGCAGGAAGCCGCACGCAAGCAACGGGAACGAAACAGGCGCGAAGCCTTGCGTCAACAGTACCGGTGGAGGATGGACCGTATGCTCACCACGCGCATAGACAGCCTCCTGAAGGGGCACGAACAGGAGATGCTGGCAAAGGCGCGCGCCGAGCAAGAGCTGCAGAGAAAGGATCGACTGCAAGCGGCACGAACCGTGGGAGGAATAGCCACGGGAGGTATCGTGCTGGCGGCCGTGTTCCTGCTACTGATTGGGCGGGACGTGACGCGCAACAACCGTTACCGCCGCCAGACGGAGGAAGCAAAGGCGCGGGCGGAAAAGCTGTTGGAGGAACGGGAGCGGATGATGCTGGCCATCACGCACGACTTCAAGGCACCACTGAGCTCCATTAAAGGATATGCCGAACTACTGGACCGCCTGACCGACGACGCGCGCCAACACTTCTACCTGAAAGCGATGAACGACTCGGCGGACCACTTGGTGAAATTAGTGACGGACTTGCTGGAATATCACCGCTTGGAACGAGGCGCGGTGGAAGTGGAACGGGTGGCTTTCTGTCCGGCAAGGCTGATAGAAGAGGTGGCCAATACTTTCCGGCCGCAGACTGACGCCAAAGGATTGAAGCTGCTGACGCACACGGCTCCCTGCTTGGAGGAACGCTTCATCGGCGTCCCCCTGCGCATCCGTCAGATACTGACCAACCTGACGGGAAACGCGGTGAAATTTACGGAGCAAGGCTCGGTGAGCCTGACGGCGGACTACGACACACGCCTGCGACGGATGGTGGTGGAAGTAACCGATACCGGACTGGGTATGAAGCCCGAAGAGCGAGACCGCATCTGGAAAGAATTCGCCCGCCTGCCGGGAGCGCAGGGGAAGGAAGGCTGCGGACTGGGACTCTCCATCGTGCGCCTGTTGGTAGATTTGCTGGAAGGCGGAGTAGAGGTGGATAGCACGCCGGGACAAGGCAGCACGTTCAGAGTCTGGATTCCCCTTTATAAAGCACCGGAGGCGGACACCAACCGGAACACCGGGAAAGGCGCAACGGCGCTGCCACAGCAAACAGCGAAGCCAGAAACCCGGTTGCGACACCGAAAACTGCTACTGATAGATGATGACGCCCTGCAACTGCAACTGACACGCGCTATGCTGGAGACGGCGGGGCTGGAATCGGTGACCTGTATGCAGGTGGACGAAGTGTTGGAAGCACTGCGTGCGGAATCCTTTGACGCGCTACTGACAGACATACAGATGCCGGCCATCAGCGGATTGGACTTGCTGCGACTGCTACGGGCATCGAACCTGGCACAGGCACGCGACATTCCGGTGATTGCGGTGACTGCACGGGCCGACACTGAACGGGAAACAATGATAGCGCAAGGCTTCGCGGGACTGCTACACAAGCCTTTCAGCCTGAAAGACCTGGCCGCTGAACTAACGATGGACATCGCCCTGCCTGCCGCTCCGCCCGTACATACTCAGCCCGCCAAGTTGGACTTCGCGGCACTGACTGCCTACTCGGGCGACGACGCGGAAGCCGCACGCGACATTCTGCGTAGCTTTGTAGACGAGACACACCGTGCAGCCGACCGCCTGCGGCAAGCCATCGAGAAGGACAACGCGTCCGATGCCGCCGCCGTGGCGCACAAACTCATTCCGCTCTTCATCTTGATAGGCGCCAGCCCCGTAGTAGCCTTGCTGCGCCGCTTGGAAGCATTGAAAGACGGGACACTGACCCCGGAAGACCAGAAAGTTGCGACAGAAGCGCTTGAAGAAGTGAAGCGGATAGAAGAAGCGGCCCACAAATGTATGACCTAAGCAAGTGTACAGAATTAACTTATACGATAGCACACAGATAATTTTGATTAGTTACTTAACATAAATAGTTGCTTAATTATTGGTTTACTTCAATGATAAATTTATAAATTTGTAGTAAATAAGTAAACCATTAAATGGTAAATGAATAAGGTTGCCCAAATAGTGCTATGGACGCTGACAGGACTGATGGCCTTGCTGCTGACAGCCGCTGCCCTGCTGTACGCC
The DNA here is from genome assembly GCA_944320735.1 of uncultured Bacteroides sp. Lineage (GTDB taxonomy): Bacteria > Bacteroidota > Bacteroidia > Bacteroidales > Bacteroidaceae > Bacteroides. The sequence continues at coordinate 4,117 of CALUIQ010000113.1, forward strand.
CCTCCGGTGCAAGACTTCTTGCGCAGGAAGACGGTGGCGTGGGTGGCGGAAGCTACAGGACTGCAAGTGGCGGTGGAACATATCGGACTGCGCTTCCCGCTGAAACTGCGGATACAAGGCGCATCAGTGCTGGACTCGACAAGGACGAAAGGTGTCCCCGACACGCTGCTCTATGTGCGCAGCTTTGACGTAGCCATACAAGCACGGCCGCTGTTGCGCGGACGGGTGGAGGTGGACGGCATCGGGCTGGATAATGTCCGGGTAAACTCGGCCGGCCTGTTGGAAGGTATGCAAGTGGAAGGACGATTGGGACATTTCTTTGTCGCCGCCCACGGCATCGACCTCAGTCGGGAACAAGCCGTGTTGGATTGCATAGAGTTGTCCGATGCCCGGGTGAAGGTGGTACTGACGGACACTACAACATCCGCCGAGCCCGACACGACATCCACCCCTCTCCGATGGAAAATCACACTGAAGGAGCTATGTATGCGAAACGTGACGGCGGACATACGGCTGCCGGAAGACTCGATTCCACTGAAAGGACAGCTGGCGGAACTAAGCCTGAAACAAGCCGAAGCCGACTTGGACAGGCAACGTTACGCTTGGCAGACCTTCCGCCTAAGAGACGCATCTTTCGATTACGGATTGGCATTGCGCAACCTACACGCCGGCATCGACTCGGTATACTGGCAGGGAAAGGAGTTTCGTGCCCGCCTGACGGATTTGGGGATGAACGAACGTTCGGGACTCTCGGTGACAGCACTCACCGGATATTTGCAGGCCGACTCGACAGGTATCCGCATTCCCAACTTACGGCTGCTCACCCCGCACAGCGAAATCAACCTAAAAGCCGATGCACGTCCGGAGTGGATGGAGAACCCTGAACGAGGCGGCTTGAACGCTCTGCTCAACGCCCGCATCGGCAAACAAGACGTCTTGCTGCTGATGGGAAAAGACTTACCCGAAGCATTCCGACACGATTATCCGTTCCGACCGCTGCACCTACAGGTAGAAACGGCGGGCAACCTGACGCAAATGAACGTTACCCGCCTGAAAACCGAACTGCCAGGTGCGTTCGCCTTGGAAGGCGACGGGGTGCTGCGCCATCCGGCTGACAGCCTGAACCGCGAAATCCGCTTGGGGCTGCGGATGCAGACAGGCAACCTGAACTTCCTGAAAAGTTTGGCGGGCCTGCTGCCGGACGCCAAGGTAGCCATCCCGGACAGTATGCGTCTGGAAGCCGACTTGGGGATGCAAGCAAGCACCCTATCCGCCCGGTTGGATTTAGAGGAAGGCCAAGGAAGCCTGAAAGCGGACGCCCGCTACGATTTGACCACAGAGGCATACGGGGCGGAGCTCTCCGTCAACTCGCTACAACTGCATCATTTCCTGCCGGGGGACAGCCTGTACGGACTGACCCTGCAAGCCAAGATACAAGGACGGGGTACAGACTTTGCTTCCACCCGAACCCGGGCAAAAGCTCAATTGGATTTAAATGAATTGCAATACGGTTCCCAAAGCCTGAAAGACGTCCTTTTACATTTAGACGTGGGCGACTCCATCGGCCTTAGGCTACAAGCGGGCGACTTGACTTCGCGTTTCCACGCCCGCGGCACCGTCAACCGTTTGCTGACCCAAGCCACCCGATTGACTGAAATCCTGACGCGCCAATGGGAGGAACGGGCATTGGACCACGCCGCCCTTCGACGGGCGTTGCCTTCAGCCGGCATCTATGTGCAGGCCGGACAAGAAAACCCGCTCAGCGAATGGCTCGGGCAGAAACAAATCCGCTTCAAGCAATTCCGTTTCGGCTTTGGCTCAACACCCGTACGAGGCATCAACGGACGGACGGACATCCGGGGACTACGCATCGACTCTCTGCAACTGGATACACTCTTCTTCGCCATCGGCCAAGACACGGCACGGATGCGCTTGCAAGGCGGTGTCATCAACGGCCCCGCCCATCCGCAATTTACCTTCCGCACGACGCTGACGGGAGAAGTGCGGACAGACGATGCTGAACTGACCTTGAAGTATGTGGACGGGCAAGGAGATACCGGCATCCTGTTGGGGGTGAACGCACGCCCCCTGACCGAAGGACACGGACGGGGCAACGGATGGTTGCTGAACCTCATTCCCGAACAGCCGGTCATCGCCTACCGCCGCTTCGACTTTGCCGACCGTGCCAACTGGCTCTACCTCCATCGGGATATGCACGTTTACGCGGGTGTGGATATGCGCAGTGATGACGGGATTGGCTTCCGCCTGATGTCCGACCCGGCTGATACGGTATCACTACAGAACGTACAAGTGGCGCTTACCCGCTTCCGCTTGAGCGAGTTGAGCAGCGTGTTGCCCTACCTGCCTCGTCTGGCGGGCTTGCTTTCGGTAGAAGGGCACTATATACAGACCCAGAAGACGTTGCAAGTGACGGGGAAAGCGGATGTACGCCAACTGGCTTACGAAGAATGCCCGATAGGCGACGTGGGCATCGACGTCTCGTGGCTGCCGCGTGAGGAAGGGAAACATTACTTGGGCTCCACACTGACGCTTGACGGCCAAGAAATAATGGATGCAAAAGGAATGCTGAGCACGGACGCGGAAGGAGGCGCGCCCATCGACCTCTCGGTAGCAGTCAAACGTCTGCCCTTAACGGTGGCCAACGGATTTATCCCCGACGGAATGGCGGAACTGACCGGAAAGGCAAACGGAACTTTCCGCGTGACGGGGCAAACGGATCGCCCGCAAGTGTCCGGAAGCCTTGCCTTGGACAGTGCCTCCGTTTATGTCGGGATGTTAGGGGCGCGCTATTATCTGTCCCGCCGTCCCATTCGTTTGGAGGAAGACCGCCTAAAGCTGGACGCTTTCTCTATTTATACCACCAGTTCCAATCCTTTCACCATCGACGGGAACATCGACTTGAACACGCCATCGGGTCCCGTGGCCGACCTCCGTTTGCGAGCCGATGATTATACATTGCTGAATGCCCGGCGTACCCGTGAAAGCTTGGTGTACGGCAAGGTGGTTACGGACCTGAATGCAGCCGTAAAAGGGCCGGTGAACGCGCTGACGTTGCGTGGCTCTATGCACTTGCTGGGCACCACGAACCTGACTTACGTACTAACGGACTCTCCCCTTACCGTGAACGACCGCCTCAGCGGATTGGTAACGTTCGTCTCTTTTGCCGACACGACGTCCGCCGCACCGAAAGTCACGGCCGCACCGCCGCCCGGAGGCATAGATATGCTGATGACGGTAGGCATCGACGAAGCGGTACGCTTGCGTGCCGACCTCAGCCCCGACGGGAGCAAGTACATCGAGTTGGAAGGTGGCGGAGACCTCTCGCTGCGTTATACGCCACAGGGCGATATGAGCCTGACCGGCCGGTACACCTTGACCGATGGGCTGCTGAAGTATTCCCTGCCCGTCATCCCGCTGAAAGAATTCCGCATCAACCGTGGCAGCTACGTAGATTGGCGGGGCGATGTGATGAATCCCTCGCTCGACCTGAAAGCCACGGAACAGACACGCGCCTCAGTGGCCGAAGGAGATGACGGCGCCACGCGTATGGTAGATTTTGACGTCTCCATCGGCATCCGGGGCAAACTTTCTTCGCCGGAGTTGGCGTTCGATATCGCCGCGCCCAACGACGCTACGGTGCAGAACGAGCTGCTGGCTATGGGAACTGACGAGCGCGGCAAGCAGGCCATCGCTATGCTGGCCACGGGCATCTACCTGAACAGCGGTGTAAAGGGAGGCGGCTTGGATATGGGCGCGGCACTGAACAGCGTGCTGCAAAGCCAAATCAATTCCCTGGCCGGGCAGGTAAAGGGCGCCAGCATCAGCGTAGGCGTGGAAGACCGCACTTCGGCCGAGACGGGCGACAAGCAGACCGACTACAGTTTCCGCTACGCCCAACGTTTCTTTGGCGACCGCGTGCAGATAGTCATCGGAGGCAAGGTGTCGACGGGGGCGGGGGCCACCAACAGCGTGGAGTCCTTCATCGACAACATTTCGTTGGAATACCGTCTGGACGCGACGGGCACCCGCTACGTCCGTGCTTTCTACAACAAGAATTATGAGAGCGTGCTCGACGGGGAGATTACCGAGACGGGCGTCGGCCTCGTGCTTCGCCGTAAAGTGGACCGCCTGAGCGAACTGTTTATTTTCAGGAAGAAAGAAGAAGAATAACGAATATATATATGTGTGTGTTTATTTTTCAGCCGCGGATGACGCGGATGACACGGATTTTTAATTTGGAACACAGAGTCACGGAGACACAGAGTTTTTTCTCTTTTGTCATACTGAACGGAGTGAAGTATCTCCCGCACGCACTGAGAGATTCTTCGCTGCGCTCAGACTATACCTTAATGAAATAATCAAAAGTGGTTTTGAGCGTAGCTAATGACAAT
>CALUIQ010000114.1 GCA_944320735.1 uncultured Bacteroides sp.
TTAATGGCTAAAGACAAATACCGTTCATTCCTTTATCTCAATATTATGCCCGATGAGAACAAAAACATCGCCTTTTATGAAAGAAACGGTTTTACTCTGCTGGAAGAGGGAGCAGCCATGCAGATTAGACATTTATGACACGATTGTCCACATTATATCATAAGGAGTGAATCATTTTGTCCCACAAATCCGCCGTACCTTTCCCACCGGTCGCTTTCTTGTAGAGACGCGCCCGGATGGAGGAAACAGAAGTGGGTTGTAAGTTGAGCAAGCGGGCAATGTCCGCCGGACGGAAGCCTACTTTAAGCAGAATGCTGACGTGCAGTTCGTTTTCGTTGAGCGTGCAAAGGGTGTTCAGCCGTTCAAAGAACTTGGGATAGGCGGGTATGAGCAATCGCCGCAGCGTGTCCCATTCATCAACTGTGACGAAAGCCGTCCCACGTGCGGAACGAACACGTCGCTCCAACTCGCGGTAGAGCGGCGAACGGAACAGGACGTCTTGAGCCTCCCGCTCCTCTTCGGTCTCCAACCGATCCTGTTCCAAGACGTGGTTAATCAGTTCCAACTTACGGATTTGACTATCGGTTGGAGAAATCTTTTCCAGTTCTTCTTTCTGTCGCCGGTAATTTTCGAGGGTCTCCCGCTTCTTTCGTTGTTCCTCCTCCATTTGCCGGAACTTGCGTTGCTGCGTTTCCACCTCTTGCCGGATGCGGCGGTTACGTTGGGTCAATGCCATGAGTAGGGAGAAAAGAATCAGGATGACGGCACCGCTTACGACTAATATGAACCGATTGCGCTCGTTTCGTGCCTTCAGACGGTCGTTTTCCTCTTCGCTCTGCAAATAGTTGTAATCCGCATACGCCCGGAGCAAGTTCGCTTTCCGGTCCAACGCCCGGAGCGAATCGAAGTTTTGCAACAAACCGTCATACAAGGCGATGAAAGAAGAGTCGCCGTTTGCGGACACCCGTTGGGCGGTCAGTGCCCGGTACGCCCGCTCTTGGGCGTAGACCGTCCCCATCCGCAACAGCTGCCTGTAATAATAGTTGGCGGAATCCTGCTTACCAATTGCTTGGTAAAACCTACCCGCCATGGAATAAATGCCACTCAAATTGGGACGTTCGGTGTTCCGCAAAGCGTCCTTCAAGGCGACTCGTGCCGAATCATACTGTCCCCTCTCGGTGTAAACAGCCGCCAACTGGCTCTGCACCATATCGGACAAGTCGCGGCGTCCCAACAAGTCGGCCATCCGCTTGGCCTGCTTGAAGTAAGGCAACACACTGTCCGGATGGTTCAATTCGCGATGCATGCTGGCAACATCCCGGAAGGAGAACACCATACCGACACTGTCCGATAGCATCCGGTCTATCCGCAATCCCTCTTTGTACATCCGCAAGGCTTGCCCAAACATGTCCCGATAGGCATACAGCGTGCCCATCTGGCTGCACACTTTCGACTGCAAAACCGACTCCCGGTCGCCATTCCGCCGGATGAGACGCAAGGCTTCCTCAAAATAATCCAACGCCTGTAGGTCGTTGCCCAAATCGCGGTACACTCGCCCCGCATAGTAATAAACTTCGGGAAGCAGCCGCGAATCGCCATCCTCCATATAATAATGTAGCAGAGGACGGATGAGGTTGTCGGACGTATGGGGCAGATAGGCTTTATCCGCCGCCTTGATGCAAAGCAGGCGGTAGTACATACGGTGAGCCAAAGGCATACGGGCCGTGTCCGGCACTAAGGTTGCCAACAAAGCAAGGGCACTGTCGGGACGGACAGAAGCCAAGCTGTCCGCCGTCACCAAAGCGGAAGGGTAACGCCGGGAACCGCACGCGCAAAGCAGCAGCAAAAGACCATATAAGAGAATGCGACAAAGGTTCATACCGCAAAGATAGTAAAATTCATTTATTATTGTACTGACTTTGCCAACGCTGTACAGTACTGACCTTGCCAATGCAGTCTGTTTCTTGAAAGGAAACGGGAAGGCCACGTTCGCCTCTACATAAGGCCATCAATATCCGCGAGCGTCAAGTGTGTGGCTTGAGCTATCATATCAACCGGCATTCCCAACTGTTTGAGGTTACGGGCTATCTCAAGTTGCTTCTTGCGTTCACCTTCTCTTAATCCTTCGGCTCTTCCCTCGGCTCTTCCTTCAGCCCTTCCTTCAGCCCTTCCTTCAATCCATCCGGTTTGGATGACACTCCGTTGGTAGCGCAAATTTTCCATATCACGTTCATAAGCCCGGCGGTCGGTATCGGAAAGACTGGCTACACGAAGGCGTTCGCGGGCTTCGGGCAAACCTTTCGCTGTGGCTGAGGTTTCTATCTCACCCGTCTTGAGGAACTGTATCCACTCGTCAAGCGGAGTTTTTGCCACTTTGTCGAAGTCGTTTACGCGAAGCACGTAATATTCGGGGAACACATCGCCCGCCTCTTTCCCCATCAATGCTTCCTGTTGGCGGACGGACAAATGCAGGATGTCATCGGGGTTGTGCAGCCCCCGGAAGATGGTCTTCCCGTGATAAACATAGTCGTTGCCCTGTCCCAAGTCAAAGTACACGATGTTGATGGAATAGATCTTGCGGACTTTGTCGTAGTCATTACCAAGGTTGATATATTCGGATATCGTTTTAGACACCCCGTACAGTATCCGGTGGAAATAATAAAGTTCCCGGTTGTTTTGTACCTCAATGATGAGCAGGCGACCTTGTGCGTCTTCCGCCAGGATATCCACCCGGTTGAACTTGTCATCCTTGTTCGTTTGGTTCGATTCGCTCTCCAAGAAGCGGGAGATATGCAAGTCTTCCCCCAACAGCGTGGAGAGAAAGCCCTCCAATACCACATAGTTGCTTTTGTCCCGAAGCAGCCGTTTCATAGCCCAGTCAAAACGTATCAATTCATTCTGCATAATAACCATATAATTAGAACATTCACCGCAAAGATAAAGACTTTTTTTCAGTTATTTATGCCCCATCTTGAAAATGCGCAGGATAAATGTACATTCCTAAATGATAATTCTCATTTAACGTATAAACCCAATATAACAACCCTATTTGAACCTTGAGGTATCCACCGCCTCCCGCTTCTTCTCTTTGTACCCGCCGAACTTCCACGCAAAGGACACGCCTATGCTGCGGAAACACGAATAATCGTTGGTCACCCACTGGCGGCCGTAGCGTATCTGCGGGTCGACGCCCGCCGTCTGGAAGATGTCCTTGCACCACGCCGTGAGGATGCAGTTGCCTCGGGCGAAGGCATAACGTAACGAGAGGTCGAGATTGCCACTGGCGGGCAGGTCATAGATGCCTTGTATACTGCCGCTTTGGAAGAAGCCGTTGAGCGTCAGTCGAAGGTCGGGCTTGACAGGGAGAGTAAAGGTGGTGTTCAGCACAGCCAGACCTGTCAAGATATGGCGGTCGAAAGGCAAGTCGTAGAAGTCGGAGTCCTTTTGGCGTGTCCAAGTGCCCATCAATGTCAGACGGGAATCCAACCACGTGCCCGCCTTGAAGGGAATGGAAGCCTGCAAGCCCGCTTGTTGCAGGAAGTCGAAGTTCACCGAACGGTAAATCTCCAGCAGCTCCCGAGGCGATTGGTAGAGCGTCTGCACGGCATAATCCTTGCAGTGGTTGAGCCAAGCGGTAAAGACGTACTTCGACTTCAAGATATAACTCAACGAGAGCTGATAATTTTTTGAAGGCTTCAAGAGCGGATTGCCTTGTATCTCGGAGTAGCCACCGCCCAAGTAGGACACGGCATCCTGCACCTCCCAGTAGGCAGGATAAGTCTTGTCGCTGTTGAAGCCCAACTGGAGGATATGACCTTGCGCAGGCAGATAGGTCAAGTTGAAAACAGGATACACGTCCCACTCATTCCATACGGGTGTCCGATACCATTCCCCCGCCAACGAAGCGTCCAGCATCAGCTTCTGCCCGAACGTCTTGTTGAAGCCCGCATACACGTTCAACGTCTGCTCCCTCCGCCTTGACTGCATATCCGGCGGCAATTCTTCATTCTTCATTCTTAATTCTTCATTAAAATAATATTGGTGCGAGTGGTCCACGCTCGTGGTATAGATGCCACCGTAGTTCAGCCCCCACCCGTTCTTCAGCGAATGCTCCTGCGCCAGGTAGAACTTCCAGGCGTTGATGCGTTGCAGGTCGGTGGTGTAGAAGTCCAGGCGCGAGTCCTCCATCTCGCTGGACAGGAGTTGGGTGCCCGGCGTGCGATACCACGTGAATTCCGCTCCGGCGCTCAGCCCGATGGGCGTGCGGTAGTCCAGCCGTCCGTTGTGCAGCCACGAAGTACGGCTGCTGAGGTTCTCCGCCGTCTGCGTGCCCGTGGTGTATTGACGGACGTGGCGGGTGTGGTAGCTTCCGTTGTAGGCGAAGGACAACGAGTGGTCCTTCCCCAACTGATAGTCCGTGCCCAGGCGGAAGCTGTGCGTATGGTTGCGGTTGCGTGCCGTCTCGTGGTTCTCTATCAGATACGTCTTGTCCTCCGCCTCCTGCCAGTGGCGCGCCTCCTTGTCAGTGGTGTTGTAGCCCTTGCCGTGGTCGTGCGAGTAAAGAAAATCAAGAGAGAATTTCCCACCATTATATAATAAGGAAGCGCGCTCCTGGAAGGTGGCGTAGTAACTTTGGTTGTAGAGACCATAGACTTCGCCCTGCACTGCGCCGGGGTCGCCGATGCGATGCTTCAGACGGACGTCTATCATCGCGCCCCGCACCTGATAACGTGCCGGAGCGTTGTACATCACGTCCACCCGCTCGATGCGGTCGGCAGGCATCGACTTCAACAAGGCATAGAGTTGCTCCGTGCTCATGTTCGTCACTTTGCCGTCCAAGACGACGGTCACGCCCCGCGCGCCGAGGGTCAGCCCGCCGTTCATTTCCGCCACGCCGGGCAGTTCCTTCAGTGCGTCATAGATGTTGTCCACGGGCTTGCCTTCGATAAGCCTTGGCAAATCATACTGTAGCTTCCCGGCCAACGCCTTCACCACGGGTCGTTCGCCCACAACCATCACTTCGGGCAGCGAGCGGTAAAGGCTGTCCATCCGCGCGTCACCCGTTGTGATGCTGTCGGCCGAGAGCGTCCGTCCGTTGTCATCCCCGTTTACCACCTCTGCCCGTTGGGCGAACGCGCACGATGCGCCCGCCACAAGTCCTAAAATCAAAATCATTCGTTTCATCTCTTATCGTTTTAAATCATTGATATTCAGTATTCATATAGATTACCTACGGCTTCAACCTACCTCAGTCCCTGCCTTATGCCTCCTCAGCCGTTGCCTCATCATCCTAAAAAAGCCTTATTTAGGTATATAAAAAAGCTTATTTACCTGCATAAAAAGGCTTTTTTACTTGGATAAAAAGACTTATTTATCAATATAAAAAGCCTTGTTAAGATAGATGAGGCGGCGGGTAAGCCCGGATGAGTCCCTGTCTCAGCCCTGCAAAGGTAGGGAGAGAGGATGAACGAAGCGGCATGAAGCGGCTTACGAAGTCTTACCGGAAGTGTTATTTAGTCTTATCAAACAGGGGAAAACACAGATGCAAGCCATAGCCTTCCAAAAATTATATTACCTTTGCATGGTACAATCTATTAAAGAAAGAATGATGGAAGCAAAAACTTTAACCCCGACTCAGCAACATTTGCTGAAGCTTTTCTCCTTTGACCGAAGTGAAGCCTACGCACGAGAGATACAGGAGGTACTGACCCGCCACTTCCAGGAGAAACTGGACAAAGAGGCCGACCGGCTTTGGGACGAAGGCATACTTGACCAAAAACGGCTGGACGAATTACGTCAGGAAGATTTGCACCGCAAAGATTGACGGAAGGTATGGCACGATTAGTACTTGACACAAACAGCCTTATCCAATGCATTGCCCGCCGAAGCCGTTATCATACGATTTGGCTTTCTCTGCTCGACGGGCGCAACAAACTTTGCGTTTCCAATGAAATTTTGGAAGAATATGAAGAGATTTTAGAGCGGAAGGCAAGCCATGCGTTTGCTATGTTTGCTATCAGCGTGATAGTGAACAATCCGCATACTATCTTAATTACGCCCTATTACCATTTCAATCTGATAACAGCAGATCCCGATGACAATAAGTTTGTAGATTGTGCCGTGGCGGGAAATGCCCGGTTTATCGTGACGGAAGACCGACATTATAACATCCTACGACAAATGGATTTTCCTAAAGTGAATATCATCGGGCTGGACGAAATGCTTCGTAAGGTCTGATGATGAAATTACCCTCGAAATATATTGCCCTTGTGGTCATCCTCTCGCTGGCCGCCATCTTCGCCTACCAGGCTTACTGGCTGGTGAACCTCTACCGCACGCAATGCCGGGCGGTGGAGCACGACATCACGGAGGCCATGCGCCTGAGCGACTACAACGAACTAGTGCTACGCATCGAGCTGTTGAAGGCAGACTCCGTCCGGCACGGCGAAGTGTCCGTCTCAGCCGGATACAACGACAACAACCCGTATGTGCAAAGCCGCACCATCACCACCGAGAGGCGGGGAGACTCTACCTTCATCAACCTGCAACAACGGGAGGTGAAAGACTCCGCCAATATCGCCACATCGCTGCATGCGGACGACACCAACTTCCTCTTCGGACGGAAGAACACGATAAAGGATTTGGCGAACTACTTCCAGCGGGGGCTGCATACGGGGTTGGACATCCTCCACGCCCCGGACTTCGCGGTCTACGACAGCTTGCTGCGCGACGAGTTGCAACGGCTGGAGCTTTCCATCCCCTATCGGCTGATGTACGTACACCGAGAGGCAAAGACCAATTCGGACTACACCCATGTCGACACATTAGGACTGAGAAGTACGGCGGGCTACATTCCCTCCGCTCGTTCCAAGACGTATGAATACAACTACGACCTGCACGGCAAGTGGCTTTACTTCCTCACAATAGAGCCGATACACGGACTGGTGCTGCGGCAGATGGCGGGCATACTGGCCACATCGGCGGTCATCCTGCTCGTGCTGGGCTTCTCCTTCTGGTATCTCATCCGCATCCTGCTGCGCCAACGCTCGCTGGAGGAGATGAAGGACGACTTCACCAACAACATGACCCACGAACTGAAGACCCCCATCGCCGTGGCCTACGCCGCCAACGATGCTCTGCTGAACTTCGGGCAAGACACCGACCCGGCGAAACGCGAACGCTACCTGCGCATCTGTCAGGAGCAACTCGCCCGGCTCGGCGGACTGGTGGAGCAGATTCTCTCGCTCTCGATGGAGCGGCGCAAGACGTTCCGCCTGCATCGGACGACATTCCCCGTCAGCGACATCCTCGCCCCCCTCGTGGAGCAACACAAGCTGAAGGCGGACAAGCCCGTCAGCATCGCCACCCGCGTCACGCCTCCCGACCTGGAGGTGACCGCCGACCGCACGCACCTCGCCAATATGGTGAGCAACCTGCTGGACAATGCCATCAAATACTCCGTGGGGCAGGCGGAGGTAGAGATTGATGCACGACGGCAAGGCGAAACATTCGTCCTCTCCGTGCGAGACAAAGGCATCGGCATCGCCAAGGAAAGGCAGGCGCACGTGTTCGAGAAGTTCTACCGTGTCCCCACGGGTAACCTGCACGAAGTAAAGGGCTACGGCCTCGGTCTGTATTATGTCAAGACGATGGCGGAGCGGCACGGCGGAACGGTGGAGGTAAAGAGCGAGGAAGGGAAAGGAAGCGAATTTGTGATAAGAATATAAGCGTAACTTGAACACTTGGGGTAACTGTCATCCTGAGCGAAGCCCGTAGGGCGTAATCGAAGGATCTCACATAAAGTCATACTGTGTAATCGTGAGATCCTTCGACTCCACTGCGTTCCGCTCAGGATGACAGATACCTTAAGTGCTAAAAACACCGATAAATCATCATTTATGGACAAGATTATAAACGTATTATTAGTAGAAGATGAAGAGACGCTTGCCCTCATCATCAAGGATACGCTGGAGGGGCAAGGCTTCCGCATCCGCCTGGCGAAGGACGGAGAAGAAGGATTACGTCTGTTCGCTCAGGAGAAGCCCGATGTATTGGTAGCGGACGTGATGATGCCCCGTATGGACGGCTTCGAGATGGTGCGCCGCATCCGCAAGACGGACAGACAGACACCCGTGCTCTTCCTCACCGCCCGCTCCTCCGTCAACGATGTGGTGGAGGGATTCGAGTTGGGAGGCAACGATTACTTGAAGAAGCCTTTCGGAATGCAGGAACTGATTGTACGCATCAAAGCCTTGCTGGGCAGGGCCTGTCCAACAAGGCCGGACACTTCCACCGAGCACATCTTCGAGATAGGACAATACGTATTCGACAGCCAGAAGCAGACGCTGACCTATACGGGGCTTGTGCAGGAACTGTCCTACCGGGAAAGCGAAATCTTGCGCCGCCTTTGCCTCAACCGGGATCAAGTGACGGACATGCGCCAACTCTTGCTCGACCTGTGGGGAGACGACACGTTCTTCAACCAACGCAGCCTGCATGTGTTCATCACCAAGCTTCGCCACAAACTCGCCAAGGACGAGCGAATACGAATTGTGAACGTTCGGGGAATTGGGTATAAGCTGATTGACAATTGAAAAAGGAAGTGTATCAAAATGATTTAGAACACAGAGACACAAAGACACAGAGAAAATATATTTGTAAATCAATAAAATAAAATCTCTGTGTCGTTGTGTCTCTGTGTTCTATCTTCTAAATACGGCAACCTTCCCTTTCCACTATGGAATGATTTATCTTACAACGCTTTCTCTTTAATCAGCCACTCAGCTATCTGCACGGCATTGAGGGCAGCACCTTTCTTTATCTGGTCGCCTACAATCCAGAAAGCCAAACCGCAATCGTTGGCCAAGTCCTTGCGGATGCGACCTACGTAGACGGGGTCTTTGCCGGCCAGGAAAAGCGGCATGGGGTATTCTTTCTCGGCGGGATTGTCCATCAACACTAAACCTTCACCTTTCGAGAATGCCTCGCGGGCCTCTTCGACAGAGATGGGGCGTTCGGTCTCCACCCAAATACTTTCGGAATGCGAGCGCAAGGCGGGCACACGAACACAAGTCGCACTGACCTTCACATCGCTGTGCATGATTTTGCGCGTCTCGTTGTACATCTTCATCTCTTCTTTGGTGTAACCATTGTCGGTAAATACGTCAATCTGCGGAATGAGGTTGAATGCCAACTGATAGGCAAACTTCTCTACGGTGACAGGCTCACCGGCCAGCACTTGGCGGTATTGCGTGTAAAGCTCGTCCATAGCGGCGGCTCCGGCACCACTGGCGGCCTGATAGGTAGATACGTGTACGGTCTTGATGTGGCTCAACTGCTCGATGGCCTTCAAGGCTACGACCATCTGGATGGTGGTGCAGTTGGGGTTGGCAATGATGCCGCGCGGACGGTTGAGCGCATCAGCCGGATTGACTTCGGGCACCACCAAAGGCACGTCTTCGTCCATACGGAAAGCACTGGAGTTGTCTATCATCACGGCACCATACTTGGTTATCGTCTCGGCATATTCTTTAGAAGTTCCTGCTCCGGCAGAGGCAAAAGCAATGTCCACCCCCTTGAAGTCATCGTTATGTTGCAACAGCTTCACTTCTATTTCCTTGCCCCGGAATGTGTAGTGAGTGCCGGCGCTACGCTTCGAGCCAAACAACAAGAGTTCATCTATCGGGAAATTCCGTTCATCGAGCACACGCAGGAATTCTTGTCCTACGGCTCCGCTTGCTCCAACAATTGCTACTTTCATATTGTTCCTTTCGTATTTAAAAAGTGGTTATATTAATGTATTGTGGGCGCAAAGTTACAACAAATAGTTTCTAAATTAAAAACTTTTTTGTTATTTTGCAGGCCGAAACCTTAAAAACGCAATCTCATGGACTGGTTAGACTTCAGTTTGGAACTTCCTGTAACCGATCCCACTTGGATATTTCTCCTGGTGCTGCTCATCATATTGTTTGCGCCCTTGTTGCTGAACAAGTTGCGCATACCGCACATCATCGGTATGATATTGGCCGGACTGGCCATTGGAGAGCATGGCTTCAACATCCTGGCACGCGACAGTAGTTTCGAGCTTTTCGGCAAAGTGGGCGTGTACTACATCATGTTCCTCGCCGGTTTGGAGATGAACATGGCCGACTTTAAGAAGAACCGGGGGAAGGCCGTCGTTTTGGGATTGCTGGCGTTCATCATCCCCATCAGTATCGGTTTGGTGACCAATGTCTTATTACTGAAATACAGTCTGATTACTTCCATCCTGCTGGCCAGTATGTATGCCTCGCATACGCTGGTGGCCTATCCCATTGTCATCCGCTACGGCATCTCGCGCCAGCGCAGTGTGAGCATCGCCGTGGGCGGTACGGCCGTCACCGATACGCTGACG
>CALUIQ010000115.1 GCA_944320735.1 uncultured Bacteroides sp.
CCCCCGCGTTGTTCCTTCAGCGTGCCCATAACTTCCCCCCATGACTTGGGCGAATCAGGCGAACCGATATCCGCCGTCCGGCCTTCCAAAAAATAATGGGTGAAACCTCGATTGAAACTCTTATCCAACTGCGGCTGAAAACTCAAATGAGAAGTACCGGACGATGCCCGCATATATTCCTTCCGCCGTGAGAAGATGGCATCCAACTTCTGACGATAAGCCGCCGTCACATTCTTTACATACCCCACATCTTTCAACCGTCCTTCAATCTTCAACGAAGTGGCGCCGGCATCCAACAATTGTTCCAAACGGTCACTCTGATTCATATCTTTCAGCGACAACAGATGCTTTTCACGCACTATCGTTTTGCCTTCCGCATCCACCAACGAGAAAGGCAAACGGCAGAACTGCGCGCATTCCCCCCGGTTGGCACTGCGCCCGAAACAAGCCTGACTGACATAACACTGTCCGCTATAACTGACGCATAACGCCCCATGCACAAACACTTCCAGAGCTACATCGGGACAAGCTTGATGAATTGAGGCAATCTCATCCAGCGACAACTCACGCGCCAATACCACTTGGCGAAAACCCGCTTCAGCCAAGAAACGCACTTTCTCCACCGTACGATTGTCCATCTGCGTACTGGCGTGCAAAGGAATAGGCGGCAAATCTAAGCGAGTGATACCCAAGTCTTGTACAATCAACGCATCGACCCCCATACGGTAGAGCTCCCCAATCATCCGCTCTGTTTCAGCCAGTTCTTCATCCCTCAAAATCGTATTTACCGTCACATAGATACGTACATTGTAAAGATGGGCATACGCCGTCAACTCCCGAATATCCTCCAACGAATTGGTGGCGGCAGCCCGCGCCCCGAACTTCGGCGCGCCGATATAGACCGCATCCGCCCCATGATTCACGGCTTCCCGGCCACACTCCAGGTTCTTGGCAGGAGCCAGCAACTCTATCTTCCGCGGCTTTATCATGCTATCTCATCAATATTATAAGGAGTCTCTTGATAAACAAAATAATTTAGCCAGTTGGAGAAAAGCAAGTTGGCATGCGCCCTCCATCGCACATTGACTCCTTTTTCCGGATCGTTGTCAATGTAGTAATTCTTAGGCATTTCGATAGGAAGCCCTTTGGCCAAGTCACGGCGGTACTCGCCATCCAACGTCAAAGGAGAGTATTCCGAATGTCCGGTCACGAAGAATTCACGCCCGCCCCGTGCCATTACCATATAGACACCGGCTTCATCGGACTCCGACAGCAAAGTCAGTTCCGGTACTTTCAGAATATCTTCCCGCCGTACCTCCGTATGCCGACTATGGGGCACAAAAAATGTATCATCGAATCCACGGAAAATAGGGTGCAGCGGCAACAAAGTCCGATGCTCAAACACGCCGAACATTTTCTTGTCCAATGGATATTTAGGCACTCCATAATGATAATACAACCCAGCCTGCGCCGCCCAACAGATATAGAGCGTAGACATGACATGCGTCCGCGCCCACGTGAAGATTTCCGCAATTTCCTCCCAATAACTCACCTCCTCGAAAGCCATCTGCTCCACCGGTACTCCTGTGATGATCATACCGTCATACTTCTCGGATTTCATCTGCTCAAAGTCCGTATAGAACGCCTTCATATGTTCAATAGGTGTATTTTTGGGCGTATGACTCTTGATTTTCATGAACGAGATTTCCAACTGTAACGGTGTATTGGAGAGCAATCTCACCAAGTCCGTTTCCGTTGTTATCTTCAGAGGCATCAGGTTCAGCACCACGATACGCAAAGGACGGATATCCTGGCGCGTAGCGCGTGAGTTGTCTATCACAAATATGTTTTCTTTCTTCAGCAGCTCAATGGCCGGCAGCTTATCGGGTAAATTCAGTGGCATAGTCTACTTCTATCTAAACTAAGAATCATTTTATCCCACAAAACTACTATTTTTCTGCAAAATAGCCGAGGAAGCGGGAAACTTTTTAAAAGATAATCGAGAGCAGTCCGAAAAACCGATGGCAATAAACGATCCTATAGAAACATCCACCTTCGATTTCTAAGTATCCTTGCTTACTAAACAAGGAAACAACGAATATGGAAAACCAAGAAAAAACGATTAGGTTGGACGTGATGATGGTTTATTAAAGCAATAAAAATGTCCAAACAAGCGATGAGCCGACAAACTCAACGAAGAGAATGTCGGCTCATTTTTATACTGTTGTTAGATTATTCTGAAGAATTAATCTTTAATCTTTCAACTTGGCACGGATAAAGTCACGATTCAGACGGGCAATGTTGCTGATAGAAACGTTCTTCGGGCATTCGGCCTCGCAAGCACGCGTGTTGGTACAGTTACCAAAGCCCAACTCATCCATCTTGGCAAGCATAGCCTTCGCACGACGCAACGCTTCGGGCTTGCCTTGAGGCAACAAGTTCAGTTGGCTGACCTTAGCCGAAACGAACAACATAGCCGAACCATTCTTGCAGGCAGCTACGCAAGCACCGCAACCGATGCAGCTAGCAGCATCCATAGCTTCGTCAGCGATGGTCTTCGGGATCAGAATTGCGTTAGCATCCTGAGGAGCACCCGTATTTACGCTGACATAACCACCGGCTTGCATAATCTTATCGTATGCGGTACGGTCTACCATCAAGTCCTTGATAACTGGGAAACCAGCAGAACGCCACGGTTCAACAGTAATAGTATCGCCATCGTTGAAGCGACGCATATAGATTTGACAAGTCGTTGCGCCCTGTGCAGGTCCGTGAGGATGTCCATTAATATAAAGAGAACACATACCGCAAATACCTTCACGGCAGTCATGGTCAAAAACTACAGGTTCCTTGCCTTCTGAAATCAGTTGCTCATTCAGAATATCCAGCATTTCCAAGAAGGAAGTATCGCCGGGGATGTCTTTCATCTGATAGGTCTCAAAAGCGCCCTTGGCTTTCGGTCCGGCCTGACGCCATATCTTCAGTGTAAATGATATATTTTTATCCATTTTCTTAAATTCTTTAATTGTTCAACTTCCCGATTAACTCTTGTAGTTACGAGTCTGCACCTTGATGGCTTCATATACCAACGGTTCTTTCAGCAGTTCAGGTGCCTTGTCATCAGAGCCTTGATACTCCCAGCAAGCTACATAGAAGTAATTTTCGTCATCACGCTTGGCTTCGCCTTCCTCTGTCTGATACTCTTCGCGGAAGTGACCGCCACAAGACTCGTTACGGTTCAAAGCATCGTATGCAATCAATTCACCCATCGTGATAAAGTCGTTCAAACGTATAGCCTTGTCAAGCTCTACATTCATACCTTCCTTGCTGCCCGGAATGAAAAGATTGGTTTCAAACTCCTTACGGATTTCTTTCAATTTTGCCAAACCAGTCTTTAAGCCTTCAGCCGTACGACCCATACCGACATATTCCCACATAACGTGGCCCAGTTCCTTATGGATAGAATCTACCGACTTCTTACCCTTGATGTTCATCAGGTGGTCAATCTTAGCTTGAACAGCTTTCTCTGCTTCAGCGAACTCAGGCAAATCTGTCGAGAAACGGGGAACTGTAATCTGGTCAGCCAAATAATTCTGAATGGTATAAGGCAATACGAAATAACCATCAGCCAAACCTTGCATCAATGCTGATGCACCCAAACGGTTAGCACCGTGATCAGAGAAATTACATTCACCGATTGCAAACAAGCCCTTGATGCTGGTCATCAGTTCATAATCTACCCAAATACCACCCATTGTATAGTGGATAGCGGGATAAATCATCATCGGGTTTTCATACGGGCTAACGTCAGTGATTTCTTCGTACATATCGAAGAGGTTACCATAACGCTGAGCAACCACATCCTTGCCCAAACGGTTGATAGCCTCAGAGAAATCGAGGAATACAGCCAAGCCCGTATTGTTTACACCATAGCCCTTGTCACAACGTTCCTTGGCGGCACGGCTGGCCACGTCACGGGGAACAAGGTTACCAAATGCCGGATAACGACGCTCCAAGTAATAGTCGCGATCTTCTTCGGGAATGTCCTTGCCTTGCAGTGTACCTTCTTGCAACTTCTTGGCGTCTTCGAGTTTCTTCGGCACCCAAATACGACCATCGTTACGCAAAGATTCGGACATCAACGTCAACTTGGATTGCTTGTCACCGTGGACAGGAATACAAGTCGGGTGAATTTGAACGTATGCGGGATTGGCGAACCATGCGCCCTTACGATAGCAAGCCATAGCGGCTGAGCAGTTACAAGCCATAGCGTTGGTAGAAAGGAAGTAAGTGTTTCCATAACCACCGGTAGCGATAACCACAGCGTGAGCGGCAAAACGTTCCAGTTTACCGGTCACCAAATTCTTGGCTATAATACCACGTGCACGACCATCGATGATAACGACATCTTCCATCTCGTAACGGGTGTACAATTTCACAGTACCTGCAGCAACCTGACGACTCAAGGCAGAATAAGCACCCAACAACAATTGCTGTCCGGTCTGGCCTTTTGCGTAGAACGTACGGGAAACCTGCGCACCACCAAATGAACGGTTTGCCAATGTACCACCATATTCGCGAGCAAAAGGAACTCCTTGTGCCACACATTGGTCTATGATATTGTTTGAAACTTCAGCCAAACGATATACGTTAGCTTCGCGAGCACGATAGTCACCACCTTTTACCGTATCATAAAACAGACGATAAACAGAGTCACCATCGTTTTGATAATTCTTAGCGGCATTAATACCACCTTGCGCTGCAATAGAGTGCGCACGACGCGGAGAGTCTTGAATGCAGAAGTTAAACACTTTGAAACCCATTTCACCCAACGAAGCAGCTGCACTGGCACCGGCCAAACCTGTACCCACTACAATAATATCCAAACGACGCTTATTGGCAGGGTTAACCAATTTTTGATGAGCCTTATAGTTCGCCCATTTCTCAGCTACCGGTCCTTCCGGTATTCTTGAATCTATTTTAGTCATAATGTAATTACAATTTAGTCATTTATTATTGATAACTACTCAACAAGGATTAGCCATTAAAGCAATGATTTAATATAGAAGACTACAACAACCAATGCAAAACACAGTACAACGATAGTTGAGTAAATGTTAGAAATGCACTGCCAACGGTTAATCCAAGTTTTATTATTCCAACCCAATGTCTGCATAGCACTCCAGAAGCCATGAGTCAAATGGAACCACAAAGCTGCCAACCATACTAAATAAAGTACTACATTTACAATGTTTCCAAACGTATTCTCAATGTGATAAATACCATCTGCTGCATACATCATTACACCCAGGTCTTCACAACCTGCCAATTCAGGCAACATCATCTTCGACCAAAAATGTACCAAATGTAATCCCAAACCTACAATCACGATAATACCCAACACCAACATGTTTTGTGATGCCCACTCTACTTCTTTACGCCGCTCCGTCACAGCATAACGTTCTGCACCACGCGCACGACGATTCTGCATTGTCAACCAAAAAGCATAAATAATGTGAATGATGAACAAAGCTGCCAAAGCTAACGTACCAGCTACCGCATACCAATTCGCTCCCAAGAACTCACAAACCATATTGTACCCCTCAGCCGAGATCAGCGCAACAAGGTTCATCGCCATGTGAAACGTCAGAAACAGGACAAGGGCAATGCCGGTAACACTCATCACCACTTTCCTTCCTACAGATGAATTACTTAACCACATAAATGTTTGATTTTAAATTATTTAATAGTTACAAATATTACATTATAAAAAGGGTATGAGATTTTTGTTGCAAAAATAGAGGAAATCAATTGATAAAACAAATGATTAAAGAAATATTTCCATAATAAAAAGGAGATAAATGAATAAGAGAGATTAGGAAATAAAATTCCAAAATCCCCAAAGACAAAGCCAATAGTTAAAATAAAAAAGAGTCCCTTCTCCGGACTACCCGGCGAAGGGACTCTAGCTGAAAGACGGCGGCTACCTACTCTCCCACTGTGACGCAGTACCATCGGCGCGGCCGGGCTTAACTGCTCTGTTCGGAATGGGAAGAGGTGGAACCCCGGCACCATAGCCACCTGAAATAGGGGACATG
>CALUIQ010000116.1 GCA_944320735.1 uncultured Bacteroides sp.
AACCGAACGTACCAAAGCTGTTTGGAACAAGTGCTTGGAAGCTCTTGCCGAAGAACGCGCCAACAACGGCGTGCGCTCGCTTGACCCTTCTACCGTTTCTACCATCACATCGTTCGCGCCGGGATATATCGACAAAGAGAACGAAGTGATTGTCGGCTTGCAGACCGATGAGCTGTTGCGCCGCGCCATCAAACCCTTTGGCGGCATCAAGGTGGTGGAAAAGGCTTGCCGTGAAAATGGAGTAGAAGTTGACCCGAAAGTAAAAGATATATTTACGCATTACCGCAAGACGCACAACGATGGCGTGTTCGACGCTTATACGGACGAGATCCGTTCGTTCCGTTCGCTGGGTTTCCTCACCGGACTGCCTGACAACTATGCGCGCGGACGCATCATCGGCGATTACCGCCGTTTGGCCTTGTACGGCTTGGACCGCTTGATTGAAGCCAAGCAGAAAGACCTGAAGGCCCTTGTCAGCCCGATGACCGACGAACGCATCCGCCTGCGTGAGGAAGTGGCCGAACAAATCAAGGCGCTGAAAGAAATCAAAGTAATGGGCGAACAGTACGGACTTGACCTGAGCCGCCCGGCTGAGACTGCGCAGGAGGCCGTACAGTGGGTGTATATGGCTTATTTGGCTGCCGTAAAAGAACAAGACGGCGCGGCTATGTCGTTAGGAAACGTATCTTCGTTCCTCGATATCTACATCGAATATGATATGGCGCAAGGCAAATTGGACGAAATGCACGCACAGGAGTTAATTGACCAGTTTGTCATCAAATTGCGTATGGTACGCCACTTGCGTATGCAGGCTTACACCGACATCTTTGCCGGCGACCCGACATGGGTAACCGAGTCCATCGGCGGACGTTTCAACGACGGACGTACCAAGGTGACGAAGACCTCCTTCCGCTTCCTGCAAACGTTGTACAACCTCGGCCCGTCGCCCGAACCTAA
Organism: uncultured Bacteroides sp.; assembly: GCA_944320735.1. Classification (GTDB taxonomy): domain Bacteria; phylum Bacteroidota; class Bacteroidia; order Bacteroidales; family Bacteroidaceae; genus Bacteroides. The sequence goes on from CALUIQ010000116.1 coordinate 958, forward strand.
CCTCACGGTGTTGTGGAGCCCGCAACTTCCCGAAGGTTTCAAAGACTTCTGCGCGCAGGTTTCTGTAGATACCTCTTCCATCCAGTATGAGAATGACGACTTGATGCGTGAAGTTCGCGGGTCGGACGATTACGGAATAGCTTGCTGTGTATCTTACCAGGACATCGGCCGCCACATCCAATTCTTCGGTGCGCGCTGCAACTTGGCAAAGGCCTTGCTGCTTGCCATCAACGGCGGACGTTGCGAGAATACGGGTACGGTAATGGTGAAGGACATCCCCGTGTTGCTCAGCGACGAGCTCAATTTTGAAGAAGTGCTTACCAACTACAAGAAAGTGCTCAAAGAGATGGCCCGTGTATATAACGACGCGATGAACATCATCCACTATATGCACGACAAATATTACTACGAGAAAGCACAGATGGCCTTTGTCGACACCAATCCGGTGATTAACTTGGCATACGGCGTAGCGGGTATGTCCATCGCGATAGACTCGCTTTCCGCCATCAAATACGCCAAGGTGAAAGCACGCCGCAACGACATCGGGCTGACCGAAGGATTCGACATCGAAGGCGAGTTCCCCTGCTTTGGCAATGACGACGACCGGGTAGACCACCTGGCAGTCGACCTGATTTATTATTTCGACGAAGAACTGAAGAAACTTCCCGTCTACAAGCACGCGAAACCCACACTGTCCATCCTTACCATTACGTCGAACGTGATGTACGGAAAGAAGACCGGCGCTACCCCCGACGGACGTGCCAAGGGAGTGGCTTTCGCTCCGGGAGCCAACCCGATGCACGGACGCGACAAGAACGGTGCCATCGCTTCCCTCAGTTCGGTGGCCAAGTTGCGCTACCGCGACTCGCAGGACGGCATCAGCAACACGTTCTCCATCGTTCCGAAATCGTTAGGTGTAGACCGTGAGACCCGCATCGAGAACTTGGTAACGATGATGGACGGTTATTTCGTAAAGGGAGCGCACCACCTGAACGTGAACGTGCTGAACCGCGAAATGCTGGAAGACGCGATGGAGCATCCGGAGAAATATCCCCAGCTCACCATCCGTGTGTCCGGTTATGCCGTCAATTTCATCAAGCTGAGCCGCGAGCATCAGTTGGAAGTTATCTCCCGTAGCTTCCACGAGCGGATGTAAAAAGACACAGTATGTCAAAATGATTTAGAACACGGAGGCACGGAGACACAGAGATTTTATTTAATTGATTTACAAATATATTTTCTTTGTGTCTTTGTGTCTCTGTGTTCTATTTTTCAATTCCGGCAACCCTCTTTTTAAATTCCTTATTTTATGATACGAGTACATTCCTACGAATCTTTAGGCACTTACGACGGCCCGGGCATCCGGCTGGTCGTTTTCCTGCAAGGATGCAACTTCCGCTGCCTGTATTGCGCCAATCCGGATACCATCGACTGCAAAGGCGAGAGCAAAGAGACGGCTCCCGAAGAAATTCTGCGTATGGCGGTCAGCCAAAAGCCGTTCTTTGGGAAGAAAGGCGGCATCACGTTCAGCGGAGGCGAACCGACATTCCAAGCCAAGGCATTGCTTCCCCTGTTCCGAAAGCTGAAAGAAGCGGGTATCCATATCTGCGTCGATACCAACGGCAGCATCTGGAATGAATCGGTAAGCGAGTTGTTGACCCTTGCAGACTTGGTGCTGCTCGACGTGAAAGAGTTCAACGAGGAACGCCACCGCCAACTGACCTCGTGCGGCAATGCACAAACCTTGCGGACAGCCGCTTGGCTGGAAGCGAACGGGAAGCCCTTTTGGCTCCGCTATGTATTAGTGCAGGGGTACACGGCCTTTCGGGAAGACATCGAAGCATTGGGACGGCACTTCAAAGACTATC
>CALUIQ010000117.1 GCA_944320735.1 uncultured Bacteroides sp.
ATATCTGCATCGCATTCTTGCGGGGTAATCGGGATATTGCAGACAAACTGATAAGCATCGGGGAAGGATATTGTTTCTTGTCTGTCATTACATTGTACGAACTTATGTTTGGGGCTTACTATTCAAAACACGAAGAACAAGAAGTGCCCAAAGTAAAGTTGTTTACAGAGCGTTTCCCTATTGTCTCGTTGATTGATTTTGCTGAGAAATATGCAGTCATAAAGACTCAACTCCGTTCGCAGGGAATTATGATTGATGAATTTGATTTAATGATAGCAGCCACAGCATTGGCGGGAGATTATATTTTAGTCACTGATAATGTGAAACATTTCCGGCGAATAAAATCGGCGAATAAAAGACTTAAGGATAGAAAACTGGATTGAGAGGTGATGCCGACTTCATTTCTTTTTTGTACCTTTGCGCACCCTTAACGAAGACAAAGTAGAGAAATGATAGTTTGCATAGCCGAGAAACCCTCCGTGGCACGCGACATTGCCGATGTGCTGGGAGCCAAAGAAAAAAAAGACGGATATATCGAGGGAAACGGATATCAGGTGACGTGGACGTTCGGTCACCTGTGTACGTTGAAGGAACCGCACGAATATACACCGGAATGGAAACCGTGGCGGTTGAATTACCTCCCTATGATTCCGCCACGATTCGGCATCAAACTAATCAGTAACCCGACGTACGAACGCCAGTTCCGTATCATCGAAGGCTTGATGCAAAAAGCCGATATGATTATCAATTGTGGTGATGCGGGGCAGGAAGGAGAGCTTATCCAACGATGGGTGATGCAGAAAGCCGGTGCCCGTTGTCCGGTGAAACGTCTTTGGATTTCCTCGCTCACCGAAGAATCCATCCGTGAGGGATTTGCCCATCTGCACGAAGCATCCGAATACCAACCTCTTTATGAGGCCGGACTTAGCCGTGCCATCGGTGACTGGCTTCTGGGTATGAATGCTACGCGCCTTTACACCATGAAGTACGGGCAAAACCGTCAGGTCCTTTCCATCGGTCGGGTGCAGACTCCTACATTGGCTCTTATCGTCAACCGCCAGTTGGAAATTCAGAATTTTGTACCCCGTCAATATTGGGTGCTGAATACCGTCTACCGCGACACGACCTTTACCGCCCTCGTGCGTAAAAGTGAGGAGGAACTCATCTTAGAAGCGGAAAAAGCCAAAGACGCTTCCGCCAAGAAAGCCAAGAAGCCGGAAGAAAACCGAGGCATCGACCCTATTACGGATCGTGCAAGGGGAGAAGAATTGCTGAACCGGATAAAAGATGTGCCTTTCAACGTGACCTCTGTCACCAAGAAAGAAGGTCGTGAAGCACCTCCCCGTCTTTTCGACTTGACTTCCTTGCAGGTGGAGTGCAATAAGAAGTTCGCTTTTTCGGCTGATGACACGTTGAAGCTGATCCAGTCGCTTTACGAGAAAAAGGTGGCGACTTATCCTCGCGTTGATACCACTTACCTAAGCGATGACATCTACCCCAAGTGTCCAGGTATTCTGAAAGGCTTGCGCGGATATGAAGCATTGACCGCTCCATTGGAGGGGCAAACACTGGTGAAGTCGAAAAAAGTGTTCGACAACTCCAAGGTGACCGACCACCATGCCATTATTCCTACCGGTCAGCCTCCCATTAATTTGACCGACCGTGAGCGTATGGTATTCGACCTTATTGCCCGGCGTTTCATTGCCGTGTTCTATCCCGATTGTCGTTTCTCCACCACGACCGTAGAGGGTGAGGCGGATGGTGTTGAGTTTAAGGCATCTGGTAAACAAATATTGGAACCGGGCTGGCGGGTGGTGTTCAGTTACAACGCCACATCCCAGACTTCCGAAGACAAAGATGGCAAAGACCAGGATGAAGAGAAAGTGTTGCCTGCCTTTGTGAAAGGAGAAAGCGGCCCGCATGTGCCCGAGCTGGTGGAGAAATGGACCCAGCCGCCCCGTCCTTACACCGAGGCTACCTTGCTTCGAGCTATGGAGACGGCTGGCAAGCTGGTGGACAATGACGAGTTGCGCGATGCCTTGAAGGAGAACGGTATAGGGCGTCCGTCTACTCGCGCCGCCATCATCGAGACTTTGTTCAAGCGTAATTACATCCGCAAGGAGAAAAAAAATCTGATAGCGACTCCTACGGGCGTGGAACTGATACAGATAATTAATGAAGAACTCCTGAAGAGTGCCGAACTGACCGGCATTTGGGAGAAGAAGCTGCGCGAGATTGAGCGTCGCACGTACAACGCCGCCCAATTCCTGGATGAGTTGAAGCAAATGGTGTCCACCATCGTAGCCAATGTGTTGGCCGACCATAGCAACCGTTATGTCTCTGTACAACCTGCATCGGCTCAATCGGTTACTTCAGATTCAAAAAAGGAGAAGAGCGAGGAAGCAGCGAAGAAAGTGGCTACACCTAAGAAACGCACTTCTCGAAAAAGGAAAGCGGAAGTGCCCGCTGTGTTGACGGACGAATGGATAGGCAAACCTTGCCCTCTCTGTGGAAAGGGTGCCATCATCAAGGGCAAGACGGCTTACGGCTGCTCGGAATGGCGCAACGGGTGTACATTTCGCAAGGCTTTTTGATGCTTTTTCTGAAACTTAATAGCTAAGAAAAAGAGTTTCTGAAAATATTATATTAAATTTGCGCACTCATAAATTGGAATATAATTACATACAAATCTTATAGATATGCATCGATTAGCGACATTGTTCTTTTTTCTCACTCTCTTTTGTGGGATGGTTTATGCCCAACAGATGACGGATGACCAGGTTGTTCAATACGTACAGAACGCTCAAAAGGCGGGAAAGAGCCAGCAAGAAATGGCTGCGGAGTTAATGCGTCGCGGTGTGACCAAAGAGCAACTTACACGGATTCAGAGCAATTATCAAAGTGGGCAAATGGGTGGAACCTCGTCTATGCAGATGGGCAATTTCCAAAATGACCGTACGCGAGGAAATAACATCCAACAGGATATGCGTTTCGGAAAAGATTCCCAAAATCTTCTTCAAGAACCTATGCCGCGTAAAAAGAAACAACATCGTCCTTGGGAACTGAAAGAAGAAGAACCCGAGGACAGATTTAAGCGCTTGCCTACCGAGGAAGAGGAAATGTTGGAACATCCGGTGCTGAAAGATTCTTTATGGATGTATAGGCAGGAAGAACCAGAAGAAGAGGAAGATCCTACCGAACAGATTTATGGTCACGATTTGTTTGATAACCCTAATTTGACTTTTGAACCGAATATCAATGTGGCTACTCCTTCCAGCTATAGCTTAGGTCCTGGTGATGAAGTTATTATAGATGTATGGGGCGCTTCGGAAACGACCATTCGTCAGGTGGTGTCTCCCGAAGGATGCATCTTGGTAAATTCGTTGGGACCTATCTATCTGAGTGGAAAAACAGTTGCCGAGGCCAATGAATTTGTCAAGCAAGAATTATCTAAGATTTATTCGGGTATAACGGGTGATGCTCCTACCACGTATGTGAAATTGACGTTGGGCGAGATTCGTACGATTCAGGTAAGCGTGATGGGTGAAGTCAATGTGCCCGGTACTTATACGCTTTCTTCGTTTGCTTCAGTATTTCATGCCTTGTACTATGCCGGTGGCGTGAATGATATTGGTACCTTGCGTAGTGTGCGGGTAGTTCGTGAAGGAAATACAATAGCCGAGCTGGACATTTACGAGTACATTATGCGTGGTCAGATAGACGATAACATTCGTTTGCAGGATGGCGATGTTATTTTGGTGAATCCTTATATCTCGTTAGTAAGAGTGTTTGGTAAGGTGAAACGCCCTATGTATTACGAGATGAAGAAAGACGAGTCGGTAGGCACGTTGTTGAAGTATGTCGGCGGTTTCACGGGAGATGCGTATAAACGCGCTGTTCGTGTGGTAAGAAGAACAGGGCGCGAGCACGAAATATTCAATGTGACCGAGGCCAACTTCTCCTCTTTCCTGATGGAAGATGGGGATGCGGTGACTGTGGACTCGGTATTGAACCGTTTTGTAAACCGCATCGAATTGCGTGGAGCGGTTTATCGTCCGGGCATCTATCAGTTGGATGAGAAAGTGAATACGGTCAAGACGTTGATTCAAGAGGCGGAAGGTGTGTTGGGAGACGCATTCTTGAACCGTGCTATTTTAGACCGTGAAAACGATGACTTGACCCATGAAATGCTTCAAGTGGACGTGAAAGGTATCTTGAAAGGTACTGCTCCTGATATACCTTTGCAGAAAAATGACGTATTGTATATTCCCAGCATCCACGACCTTCGTGAGGAACAGACTGTTGCCATTCATGGAGAGGTCGCTGATCCCGGAACTTATCTTTATTCGGAAGAAATGACTGTAGAGGATTTGGTTATCCAGGCCGGTGGATTGCTGGAAGCCGCGGCTACAGTGAAGGTAGAAGTAGCACGTCGTGTCAAATCGCCCCGTAGTGAGGAATTCTCCGAGTCTGTGGGTCAAAGTTTCTCGTTCGACTTGAAAGAAGGACTTTTGGTCGGGAGCGGCAGTGAGGATTTCCATCTGATGCCGTTCGATGAGGTGTACATTCGTCGTAGTCCGGCTTATTATAAGCAACGCAATGTGACGGTGGCGGGTGAGGTTTTGTTTAGCGGGAACTATGCTTTGTCTAAGAAGAATGAGCGTTTGAGTGACCTCGTTGCTAAAGCGGGTGGAGTAACTCCGGCTGCTTATGTTCGCGGTGCCCGTCTGATTCGGACGATGACAGAGGATGAAATCCGTCGAAGTGAAAATACGAGGCGTATGATTACGATGGGAGATTCCATCACTATGAGCAAGTTGGATTTGTCCAATGTTTATTCGGTCGGTATTAATTTGGAGAAAGCTTTGGCAAATCCCGGCTCGCAATATGATATGGTGTTGCGTGAAGATGACATCCTTTATGTCCCTGAATATGTAAGTACTGTAAAAATAAACGGTGCCGTTATGTACCCCAATACAGTGCTTTATAAGGAAGGGGAAAGTTTGAGCTACTACATAGACCAGGCCGGCGGTTACGGCAACCGAGCCAAGAAGCGGAAAGCCTATGTTGTATATATGAACGGTACGGTAGCGCGTCTGCGTGCTCGTAGTTCAAAAGCGATAGAACCGGGATGTGAAATCATCGTGCCGGCTAAGGATCCCTCCAAGCGAATCAGTGCCGCAGAAATGGTGAGCATGGGTACGTCGGTAGCTTCTTTGGCTACAATGATTGCTACATTGGTAAATCTGTTTAAGTAAGTGAAGGGTATGGCTGAAGAGAAGAAAGAGGTCGTTTCTCCCCAAGGGACGGAGATGCAGGAAATAGACCTGATAGAATTAGCGCAAAAACTTTGGGCGGAGCGTCGGTTGATATTGAAAGTGTGTGGCATAGCTGTAGTGGTTGCTTTGGTAGTCGCTTTCAGTATACCTAAGGAATACTCTACCACGGTGACTCTTGCTCCAGAGATGAACAGTCGTGCAGGGAGTAGTATGAGTACTTTGGCTGCGATGGCGGGTATCAATTTGAGTGGTTCGAAAGGAGATGACGCGCTTTCGCCTGAATTGTATCCTGACATTGTTAATTCCACTCCTTTTTTAGTAGACCTATTTGATGTCCAGGTGAAGAGTCTGGACGAAAAAATAGATACGACCTTATATAATTATATGGCTGAGCATCAGCGAAGTTCTTGGTTTAGTGTAGTTCTTTCCTCTCCTTTCAAGGCTTTGGGTTGGGTTGCTTCTTTGTTCAAAAAAGATAAGGACTCAGAAGAGGAACTTGTTCCTTTGGGGGAACGGGAAGGAGTATTAAGCCTTACTCCGGATGAAAACGGGATAATGAATGCCATCAAAGGGCATATCAATGTGATGGTGGACGAAAAGTCGGGTGTGACTACGCTGACCGTTCTTATGCAAGACCCGCTGATTTCCGCAACGGTCACTGATACGGTGATGCATAATCTTCAGAAGTATATTACGGACTATCGTACCAACAAAGCGCGCCATGACTTGGCTTTCACCGAGCAACTTTATGCTGAGGCGAAAGCCGATTATGAGAAAGCACAGCAAGCATATGCCGATTTTGTAGATTCCAACCAAAACATCATCCGACAGAGTGTTATGGTGGAACAGGAGCGTTTGCAAAATGAGATGAACCTGACTTATCAGGTTTATACCCAAGTGGCACAACAGTTGCAAATGGCCAAAGCAAAGGTGCAAGAGATTACGCCCGTGTACACCGTTGTTCAGCCGGCCACTGTTCCCTTGCGGGCAGCCAAGCCAAGTAAAGTGCTTATTCTGATTGGTTTTGTCTTTTTGGCGGGGGTAGGATGTTCGTGCTGGATATTGTTCTTGCGCGATATGGTAAAAGATTGGAGAAAGTCTCCGTCCGATGTCACGCAACAGGCTTAATCTCCAGAAAAAGTGTTCTTTTTCTGCGATTTAGTTTGCTTAGTGTAGAGAAAACCTTATATTTGCACAAATTCATCGAAAATGTGCATATATTATGGAACAAAGTTTTATTGCTTATATAGAAAACAGTATCAAGGCCAATTGGGACTTGGATGCGTTGACGGATTATAAAGGGGCTACTTTGCAATATAAGGATGTGGCTCGTAAGATAGAAAAGTTGCATATTATCTTTGAGGCGAGCGGCATTAAGAAAGGGGATAAGATAGCGGTCTGTGGCCGTAATAGCTCACATTGGGGAGTGACCTTTTTGGCTACACTTACGTATGGGGCAGTAATAGTACCCATATTGCACGAGTTTAAAGCGGATAATATCCATAACATCGTGAATCATTCGGAAGCCAAACTCTTGTTTGTAGGAGATATGGCGTGGGAGAATCTGAATGAAAATGCGATGCCCTTATTGGAAGGCATCTTCCTGATGACGGATTTTTCTATCTTGGTTTCTCGTAGTGAGAAAGTAGACTACGCTCGTGAGCATCTCAATGAATTGTTTGGAAAGAAATATCCGAAGAACTTCCGGAAAGAACATATCTCTTACCACAAAGACCAACCGGAAGAATTGGCGGTTATTAATTATACTTCCGGTACGACCAGTTATTCTAAAGGTGTAATGCTTCCTTATCGGAGTTTATGGTCTAATACAGCTTTTGCTTTCGAGGTATTGCCTTTGAAATGTGGGGATAGAGTTGTCTCTATGTTACCTATGGCTCATATGTATGGTTTGGCGTTCGAGTTCTTGTATGAATTTGCGGTTGGATGTCACATTTATTACCTGACCCGTATGCCCAGCCCGAAAATTATTTTTCAAGCTTTTGCGGAAGTCCGCCCCAATATTGTCATTGCGGTTCCGCTTATTATTGAGAAAATCATCAAGAAGAGTGTGTTGCCCAAACTTGAGACTCCTACAATGAAATTGTTGTTGAAAGTACCTTTTGTCAACGACAAGATTAAGGCTACGGTTCGCGAGCAGGTCATACAGGCGTTTGGAGGTAATTTCGCTTCCGTGATAGTAGGGGGCGCGGCCTTTAATCGCGAAGTGGAACAATTCCTGAAAATGATAGATTTCCCTTATACCGTAGGTTATGGGATGACCGAGTGCGGTCCTATTATCTGTTACGAAGACTGGCGTCGGTTTAAGTTCGGTTCATGCGGAAAGGCGGCTCCTCGTATGGAAGTGAAGATTCTTTCTCCCGACCCTGCGCATATTCCTGGTGAGATTATCTGTCGGGGACCTAATGTGATGTTGGGATATTACAAGAATCATGAAGCTACGCAAGATGTCCTCGAGCCTTCAGGCTGGTTACATACGGGAGACCTTGCATTGATGGACGGTGAAGGGAATGTGACGATAAAAGGGCGAAGCAAGAATATGTTGCTTGGCCCGAGTGGACAGAACATCTATCCGGAGGAGATTGAAGACAAGCTGAACAATATGCCTTACGTTTCGGAAAGCATTGTGGTGCAGCAAAACGACAGGCTCGTTGGCCTTGTTTACCCTGATTTTGATGACGCTTTTGCCCATGGCCTGACTAACGAAGACTTGGAACGGGTGATGGAAGAGAATCGGGTCGCTTTGAATGCCGAGTTACCCGGCTATTGTCAATTATCCAAGATGAAAATTTATCCAGAGGAGTTTGAAAAGACTCCTAAGAAATCCATCAAGCGCTTCTTATATCAAGAAGCCAAAGGATAATCTGATAAATGGGAATTTATGCGCGCGCAAGCGCGCTTTTAATGAAGAATTAAGAATGATGAATGAAGAATTTTGAGTAAAGCCCTTTTAAATCTGCGTTCATCTGCGCCTGTCTGCGTCATCTGCGTGCCATCGAATACACAGCGCAGCCTAATTCTTCATTCATCATTCTTAATTCTTC
>CALUIQ010000118.1 GCA_944320735.1 uncultured Bacteroides sp.
GGTCGTTACTGGTATTGACGCGAATGTCTTTCAAGGGGTCATCGCTCAAGATGTCGGCTCGTGTCAAGGCGGACAAATCCAGATAATCATTCGGATTGCTGATGTATCCGTATGGGTCGGCGTTGAAGGTTCCTGATTGGGAAGTGGTGTTGCTTTCCGTATCTCCGTAAGAGAAGTTGGGACGGAAAATAATGTTTGTCAACGTATCCGGACGCCATTCCAGCATCACATTGGCGTTGAAGTTCATATTTTTGGTACGTCCTCGCGAATTAGAGTTGGAGAATGAAGAGCCCGATCCTCCCGTCAGGAAGTTTTCGGTATATCCGGTGCTTATCTGATTGTTGTCCCGATAATTGTAGCGCGCGCTGCTCTCCACGTCCAACTTCTCGCTGGAAGTAGCGAAGTTGATGCCGATATCCTTTCGTATGGTTACTCCATTGTTGCGCCGCCAACGCGGGCCACCGCCGCCACCGGAGTAGCCTTGATTGTTCACGTTGTTGAGGCGTCCGAAGATGGACAACTGCGTATCTCCCCGGAAGTGGTTGATCATGGCACGAGCCGAATAACGGTCCTTGGTGCCTCCCGCCACGTCGGCATTGCCAAACCATCCGGTTTCCATCTCTTTCTTCACGGTCAGGTCGAGCACGGTTTCCTCCTCACCGTCATCAATGCCGGTGATGCGTGCCAAGTCCGACTTCTTGTCGTAGGTCTTCAACTTTTCAATCATTTCCACGGGAAGATTCTGCATCGCGGTGGCCACGTCTCCGCCAAAGAATTCCTTGCCGTTGACCATGACTTTCGAAATGTCCTTGCCGTTGATCTTGATATTGCCGTCCTCGTCCACCTCGGCTCCCGGCAGCTTCTTCACCAATTCCTCCAAAGTGGATCCTTCGGGCGTGCGGTAGGCCGAGGAGTTGTACTGCAAGGTGTCTTCCACAACCTGCACCTCCGGTGCTTCGGCCACAATGACTGCTTCGGCCAGCATGATGGCGTCCGACTCCAACGTCAATGTCCCGATGTTGTAAGTAGGCCTCGATGTGTTGACTTGCAGGGGTTTGTACAAGGTCTTGAAACCGATGTACGACACCTTCAGCAGGTATTTTCCCGCTTTCACTCTCGGCAGGCGGAAGTTCCCTCCGCCGTCACTGGCCACACCTGTTACGTACGTACTGTCAGGCAACGCCAAAAGCTGCACCGTGGCTTCCATAGCTGGCCCTTTCGTATCGGCTTCCATCAGTTTTCCCGTCACGGTGACGCTTCTGCTTTGGCTTCTTGCCAGACTTCTACTTTGAGCTACCGCTGCCCCCGCTACCGCCCAAAGCAGCAAGGCCAACGTCAAAATCTTCTTCATGAGTCTATTCTCTATTTTAATCCAACAATTCTGAACGTTTTGACGGCAAGCCCCCTAAAAGGTTTAATCAACGTGGTAGCGTTTTATGTTTTTTAGCGACCTTTTTGCTTAAAAAGACGATCGACTGAAGATTTTTTAAGACCAAACTCCAGGCAGAGAACATTTATGATAAGGAATATAAGGAAGGTAGAACTGTCCACCGACATAAGGTCGCCTTTCCATACCCGGTAGAGCATCCCGCCAAAAAAGTACAACACCGTCAGGAACATGGCGTTGCGTACGGCTGTGTTGCGCACTTTCACGGTCTCTTCCGATTCGTGCTTGCTCAAGGCGAAGATAATCATCAACGCTCCCATCATCATCAACAACTTGGAGCACTCTTTGTAGAACAAAAGGTTCCCGTCGGTCACCCGGTCCATCAGAACCATCAGGAACGGCATGAACATCCCCAAGGCTATTATGAAATAGCCCAACGGACGGCAAAATACAGGTAATAATGCTTTCATAATCTCAAATCTCATTTTAATTTATGTCCGCAAAGATACGTCTTTCTTGTCAGATAGGAAAAAACAGAGTAATTTATCTCGTCGTGGTGAATGGGGTTTCAAATGTAGATGTTATCTTTGCCCTTTGAAAACAAAAAAGGACTATGAGTAAGCAAGAAGTAATCTTATGCCAAGGCTTGGAGGACAACTTGACGCAAGCTGTAGGCAAATGCCCGCACGATAAATTGTTCATCTTGACCGATGCGCACACACATCGCCTATGCCTGCCCACGCTGCAAGGCGTTCACGCTCTGCGAGAGGCGGAAGAAATCTGCATCGGCGCCGAAGATATTCACAAGAATATCGAAACCTTGGCGCAAGTATGGCAGACGCTGAGTGAGCGGGGAGCCACGCGCCATTCACTCCTGATTAATCTGGGCGGTGGCATGGTGACCGATTTGGGAGGATTTGCCGCGGCAACTTTCAAACGTGGCATTACCTATATTAATATACCCACTACGCTGTTGGCCATGGTGGACGCTTCGGTAGGAGGTAAGACGGGCATCAACTTCAACGGACTGAAAAACGAAATTGGAGTATTCGCTCCGGCTGCTTGTGTGCTGATAGAGACCGATTTTCTCCGCACATTGGATGCGCACAACTTTTTCTCCGGCTATGCCGAGATGCTGAAGCATGGACTAATCAGTACGCCCGGTCATTTGAACGAGTTGCTGGCTTTCGACACCGATCGGCCAGACTATGAACATCTGAAGCAATTGGTTGGCCAATCCGTGCAAGTCAAGGAGAATATTGTGGAGCAAGACCCCAAGGAACAGGGCATCCGCAAGGCGCTCAATTTGGGGCACACCGTAGGCCATGCCTTCGAGAGTTTGGCACTGGCCGAACATCGTCCGGTGCTCCACGGCTATGCCGTGGCTTGGGGACTGGTGTGCGAGCTTTATCTTTCGCACCTGCAAGTCGGCTTTCCTCAAGAACACTTGCGCCAGATTGTCCAGTTCGTCCGCGAGCACTACGGTTGTTTCGACTTCGATTGCCAACGTTACGAGCAGCTTTACGAGCTGATGAAGCACGACAAGAAAAACACCGGAGGTATCATCAACTTCACTTTGTTGAAGGATGTAGGTGACATCCGGCTCAACCAAACGGCGGACAAGTCAATGATATTTGAGGCGTTCGATTTCTATCGCGAGTGTATGGGAGCTTGAAAATGCAATAAATTTACGATTCGGCACGAAAAAAAGAGCAATATATTTGCAGATTCAAAATAAAGCCGTACCTTTGCATCCGCAATTCGGGGTGTAGCTCAGCCCGGTTAGAGTACGCGTCTGGGGGGCGTGTGGTCGCTGGTTCGAATCCAGTCACCCCGACTGGTGAAAATGAAGGA
>CALUIQ010000119.1 GCA_944320735.1 uncultured Bacteroides sp.
GAAGAAGATTATCAATCGCCAGATGACACTGAAGGAATTCACCATCCAAGCCATCAGCAAAGGCAGTGATGATATGGGCAAGGTGCACATGCAGGTGGAATACGATAATCACATCTACTATGGCTTCGGTGCCAACACGGACATCATCGCCGCATCGGTCGAGGCGTACATCGACTGTATCAACAAGTTTAAATTGTAAAAAAGAAGAAGATAATGAATACACTATTTGACAAAATCTGGGATGCACACGTGGTGCAGCAAGTGGAGGATGGGCCTACACAACTCTACATCGACCGCCTCTACTGCCACGAGGTGACCAGTCCGCAAGCCTTCGAGGGGATGCGGAAAAGGGGATTGAAATGCTTCCGTCCCGACCATATCTATTGTATGCCCGACCATAACACGCCGACGCACGACCAGGACAAACCGATAGAAGATCCCGTGTCGCGTACCCAAGTAGACACTTTGGCTAAGAATGCGGAAGAGTTCGGCTTGACACACTTCGGAATGATGAACCCCAAGAACGGCATCATCCACGTGGTAGGCCCCGAACGGGGACTGACCCTGCCGGGCATGACCATCGTTTGCGGAGACTCCCATACCTCCACGCACGGGGCGATGGGTGCGGTGGCTTTCGGTATCGGCACCAGTGAAGTGGAGATGGTGCTTGCTTCGCAGTGCATTCTCCAGACACGGCCCAAGACGATGCGCATCACCGTGGATGGTCGTTTGGGTAAAGGCGTCACAGCCAAAGACCTTGCCCTCTATATGATGATGAAGATGAGCACCAGCGGTGCAACGGGCTACTTCGTGGAGTATGCGGGCGAAGCGGTGCGTTCTCTCAGTATGGAGGGCCGGCTGACGCTATGCAACCTCAGCATCGAAATGGGTGCGCGCGGCGGTATGGTGGCTCCTGATGAAACCACCTTTGCTTATATTAAAGGTAGAGAGTATGCCCCCAAGGGCGAGGCGTGGGACAAGGCGGTGGCTTATTGGCGGACGCTCCGAAGCGATGACGATGCAGTCTTTGACAAGGAAGTGCGCTTCGATGCGGGCGACATCGAGCCGATGATTACCTACGGCACCAATCCCGGTATGGGCAAGGGCATCACGCAATCCATCCCTACATTGGACGGTATGGGTGAGGCGGCGCAAGCATCGTTCCTGAAGTCGATGAACTATATGGGCTTTCAGCCGGGCGAGCCGTTGTTGGGCAAGAAGATAGATTACGTCTTTCTGGGTGCCTGCACCAACGGCCGTATCGAGGACTTCCGCGCCTTTGCTTCCATCGTGAAGGGGAGGAAGAAAGCGGACGGTGTAGTGGCTTGGCTCGTTCCCGGCTCGTGGATGGTACTGGACGAAATCAAGGCCGAGGGCTTGGACAAGGTGCTGGAAGCCGCCGGTTTCGAAATCCGCCAACCGGGCTGTTCGGCGTGCTTGGCTATGAACGACGACAAAGTGCCTGCAGGTAAGTATGCCGTGTCCACCAGTAACCGCAACTTCGAGGGGCGCCAAGGTCCCGGCTCGCGCACGCTCCTGGCTTCACCCCTGACGGCTGCTGCTGCCGCAGTGACAGGATGTATTACGGACCCAAGAACATTGCTATAGTGAAGAATGATGAATGAAGAATGAAGAATTTGCCGTTCTTCTCTCCTTCGTTCATCAGCCTTCTTAATAAATTCTTAATTCTTCATTCTTAATTCTTCATTTACAAAGATGAAACAGAAATTCGACATCATAACCTCCACTTGCGTTCCCCTTCCGTTGGAGAACGTAGATACAGATCAAATCATCCCCGCTCGCTTCCTCAAAGCCACGACGAGGGACGAGAAATTCTTTGGCGATAATCTCTTTCGCGATTGGCGTTACCGCCCCGATGGCACGCTGAATACGGACTTCGTGCTGAATAATCCCACGTATGGTGGTTGTATCCTTGTAGCGGGTAAGAACTTCGGTTCGGGTAGCAGCCGCGAACATGCCGCTTGGGCCTTGGCGGGCTACGGCTTCCGTGTGGTCATTTCCAGCTTCTTTGCCGACATCCACAAGCAAAACGAGCTGAACAATTTCGTGCTCCCCGTGGTCGTGAGCGAGGATTTCTTGCAAGAGTTGTTTGCTACCATTGCCGCCAACCCCAAGGCCGAAGTCCGTGTGGATTTACCCCATCAGACGGTCACCAACCTCTCCATCGCCCGCTCCGAACATTTCGACATCAACGCCTACAAGAAACATTGCCTAATGAACGGCCTGGATGATATCGACTTCCTCGTGGAGAGCAGGGGTAAGATAACGGAGTACGAAACTGCACGCTTATGACACATCCTATTATAGAAATTATGGACACGACCCTGCGTGACGGGGAACAGACCAGCGGCGTGTCCTTCGTGCCGCACGAGAAGCTGATGATAGCTCGTCTCCTGCTGGAAGAACTGAAGGTAGATCGGGTGGAAGTAGCATCGGCACGTGTGTCCGAAGGCGAAGCGCAGGCTGTTCGTATGATATGCGACTGGGCGGCACGGCACGACCTGCTGCCCCGTGTGGAAGTCCTGGGCTTCGTGGACGGGCATGAGTCCGTCGACTGGATTTATCAGACGGGATGCCGGGTGGTCAACCTACTGTGCAAAGGCTCGCTGAAGCACTGCACCCGCCAACTGAAGAAAACTCCGCAGGAACACATTGACGACATCCGTCGCGTGCTGGACTATGCCGACTCGCGAGATATGGCGGTTAACGTCTATCTGGAGGATTGGAGCGGAGGCATGAAGGATTCACCCGACTATGTATTCGGGCTGATGGACGCTTTGTGTGATGCTCCTATCCGTCGCTTCATGCTGCCCGACACGCTGGGTATCCTCAATCCCCTGCAGGTCATCGAATACATGCGCAAGATGTTGAAGCGATATCCCGACAAACACTTCGACTTCCATGCGCACAACGATTACGACCTTGCCGTCAGTAACGTGCTGGCTGCCGTGTTGAGCGGTTGCCGGGGGTTGCACACCACCATCAACGGCCTCGGTGAGCGGGCGGGTAATGCTCCGTTGGCTTCGGTGCAAGCCATCTTGAAAGACCACTTCCAGGCTGTGACCCGCATCGATGAGAGTCGGTTGAACGATGTGAGCCGGGTAGTGGAGTCGTACAGCGGCGTGGTCATCCCGCCCAACAAGCCCATCGTGGGCGAGAACGTTTTTACCCAAGTGGCGGGCGTCCATGCCGACGGTGATAATAAGAGCAATCTCTACTGCAACGACCTCCTGCCCGAACGCTTCGGACGCAAGCGCGAATATGCCTTGGGCAAGACATCGGGCAAGGCAAACATCCGCAAAAACCTCGAAGACTTGGGCTTGCAACTGGACGAGGGGTCTATGCGCAAGGTGACCGAGCGCATCATCGAGTTGGGTGACAAGAAGGAACTGGTGACGCAAGAAGACCTGCCCTACATTGTTTCCGACGTCTTGAAGCACGACGTGCGCAGCGAGCGGGTCAAGCTGAAGAGCTACATCGTCAACCTGGCCTACGGGCTGAAGCCTATGGCGACACTCAAGGTGGAGGTGAACGGCAAGGAATACGAGGAGAGCAGCAGTGGCGACGGTCAGTATGATGCCTTTGTCCGTGCTCTGCGCAAGGTGTACAAGGTGACGTTGGGACGTGACTTCCCTATGCTGACCAACTACGCTGTCTCCATCCCGCCCGGTGGACGTACCGATGCCTTCGTGCAGACGGTCATTACGTGGCAGTTCCGCGACCGTGTGTTCCGCACCCGTGGGCTGGACGCTGACCAGACGGAGGCAGCCATCAAGGCGACGTTGAAAATGCTGAACATCATCGAAGCCGACTACGACCAAGCTCCTATGGAGTAATCTACCTTAAAAAGATGAAAGGATTTGAAAAGATAACGCGAAAGCCTTGGTTGCTATACGCAATTATGTTTATTTTGCTCCTCGCTATTGGGATGTTTATCCGCTGGCGCGACCCGCGTGGAGTGCCGTGGCCGGATAATCTGCTGTTGAGTGTTGTAGGAGCGGTTTTGCTCACCGCAGGCTTCGCCGTCGGTGACCGCTACCGCCGCAAGAACCAAAAGCATCGAGAAGAAGTAATGAAACAATTAAAAGATAAAGAATAATGGAACTGAAAATTGCCGTATTGCCCGGTGACGGCATCGGGCCTGAGATTTCCGCCGTAGGGGTGGACGTAATGACCGCCGTGTGCGAGAAGTTTGGTCATAAGGTAAGTTATAAATATGCGATTTGTGGGGCGGACGCCATCGACAAGGTGGGCGACCCTTTCCCGGAGGACACCTATAATATCTGTAAGGAAGCGGACGCCGTGCTGTTCTCTGCCGTAGGCGACCCCAAGTATGACAACAATCCTACCGCCAAGGTGCGCCCTGAACAAGGCTTGTTGGCGATGCGTAAGAAGTTAGGGTTGTATGCCAACATCCGTCCCGTGCAGACATTCAAGTGCCTGCTCCACAAGTCGCCCTTGCGTGCCGAACTGGTGGAAGGTGCCGACTTCCTCTGCATCCGCGAACTGACGGGCGGTATGTACTTCGGCGAGAAATACCAAGACAACGACAAGGCATGGGACACCAACTACTACACCCGTCCGGAGATTGAGCGCATCCTCCGCGTAGCCTTCGAGTACGCCATGCGTCGCCGCAAGCATGTCACCGTGGTGGACAAGGCCAACGTTCTCGCTTCGTCCCGTCTCTGGCGTCAGATTGCGCAGGAGATGGCTCCGCAATATCCCGAGGTGACTACCGACTATATGTTCGTGGACAATGCCGCGATGAAGATGATTCAGGAGCCGCGCTTCTTCGACGTGATGGTGACGGAAAACACCTTTGGCGACATCCTGACGGACGAGGGTTCGGTCATCAGCGGTTCAATGGGACTTCTTCCTTCGGCTTCCACGGGAGACAGTACGCCGGTCTTCGAACCTATCCACGGCAGTTGGCCGCAAGCCAAGGGACTGAACATTGCCAATCCTTTGGCGCAAGTCTTGTCCGTTGCCATGCTTTTCGAGCACTTCGGTCTCGCAGAGGAGGGCGCTTTGGTTCGCCAAGCCGTAGACGCTTCGCTGGACGCCAACGTCCGCACGCCGGAAATCCAAGTGGAAGGCGGTGCGAAGTATGGCACGAAGGAAGTTGGTGCGTGGATTGTGGAGTACATAAATAAGAATTAAGAATGAAGAACAAAAAATGAAGAATCTCCTTATGACATCCTTGAGAATTCTTCATTCTTCATTCATCATTCTTCATTAAACAGATAATTATGCAGATAGCAACCAATCTTTTAGACTTAGTAGGTCGTACTACCCTGATGGAGCTTTCGGCCTATAGCCGTGCGGAGGGCTTGCCTTGTTCTTTGCTCGCCAAGCTGGAGATGTTCAATCCCAGTGGAAGCGTGAAGGCACGCACCGCCCTTGCTATGGTGGAAGATGCCGAGCGGCGCGGCTTGCTTCATCCCGGTTCCACGCTCATTGAGCCGACCAGTGGCAATACGGGCATCGGGCTGGCTATGGTGGCGCGCGTCAAAGGCTATCGACTTATTCTCATCATGCCTGAGACTATGAGTCAGGAGCGGCGCAACCTGCTTCGGGCTTATGGTGCCGAACTGGTGCTGACGCCCGGAAGTGAAGGTATGGCAGGCTCTGTGGCCAAGGCGGAAGAACTCCGGGCTTCTATCCCCGGAGCCGTCATCCTCGGCCAGTTTGATAACCCCGCCAATGCCGATGTCCATTTCCGCACCACCGGAGAAGAGATTTGGCAAGACACGGATGGACGGGTAGACGCCTTTGTGGCCGGAGTCGGCACAGGCGGCACATTGACAGGAGTGGCCCGTGCGTTGAAGAAACATAATCCTGCTGTGCGCATCGTGGCTGTAGAGCCGGCTTCTTCGCCCGTGCTCGAAGGTGGCAAAGCAGGTCCGCATGGGCTGCAAGGCATCGGTGCCAATTTCATTCCCGGCAATTACGATGCTTCGGTGGTGGACGAGATTATCCCTGTGGTCGATGCCGACGCTTTCCGTGCTTCCCGCTTGCTGGCTGAAAGGGAAGGGCTGTTGGCGGGTATCTCTTCCGGTGCCGCATTGTATGCCGCTACGCAACTTGCCGCCCGTCCGGAGATGGCAGGAAAGATGATTGTGGCACTGCTGCCCGATACGGGAGAGCGGTATCTGTCAACAGGATTGTTTGATTAAATCGTCGCTTATGTATAAGAAGTTCTATGTCCTATTAATAATGGGAATTTGCGCTTGTGCCACATCATTGGCGCAGGCGCAAACCACTTACGCCGAATGGTGCGAGCGTGCCGCTACGGCCATCGAAGGCGATAGCCTGACCCAGGCGCAAGAATACATCCGGCAAGCCCTCCGCTTAGACCCGTCCAACCCGAACAATGCGATGCTTTTCTCCAACTTGGGCACTATCCAACGGGAACAGGGACAATACGAACTGGCGTTGGAGTCTTACCAATTGGCGTTGAACCTCTCGCCTATGTCCGTTCCCATCTTGATGAACCACGCCACGCTTTCTTTGGAATTGGGACGTTATGACGCGGCACGTGCGGACTATTCGCAGGTCATTGAGCTGGAGCCACATCATAAAGAAGCCCTCTTGATGCGTGCCTACATTTATATGCAACAACAGGTTTATAAGTTTGCCCGCCAGGATTACGACACGCTGTTGCGTTATGCTCCCTTGAATTTCAGCGGACGCTTGGGACTGGCCACGCTCCACCAGCGTGAGCAACATTATGAAGAAGCATTGAAGGTGCTGGGCGGAATGTTGGCCGACAAGGGAGGCGACCCCGCATACTCCGAGAGCGATTTGGCCTTGGTCTATATTGCTCGTGCCGGAGTGGAGCTTGACATGCGGCGAGAAGATTTGGCCTTGCTTGACTTGCACGAAGCCATCCGCCTGGATGCCGGACAAGCCGAAGCCTATATGATGCGCGGACAAGTCTACTTGATGCAGGACAAGAAAGCGCAGGCCCGGCGTGATTTCGAGAAAGCCGTTTCCTTGGGCGTGCCGCAAAGTGAAGCGCGCGAGTGGCTGATGCGATGCCAGTGATGCAAGAGGCGTTTGTCCTTTCACTGAAATAGTATTTTTATAGAGATGGAATACTTATAAAATATGGTTTTTAGGGGTAAAACTCCGTAAAATGTATATTTTTTCATATTTTATAATCAAAAATGTAGACTAAGTATTGCGTAATTCAAAAAAAAGAACGACTTTTGTACAATTAATTTTTTTAGGAAAAAATTGTAACCCCTAACCTATTATTTAAATGAGTGATTTAGAAAACCAGACACAGGCTGAGGCTCCGAAGAAACGCCCTTATAACCTGCGTGAGAAAAAAGAGAAAAATGCCGCTTACCGTACGTTGATTCGTCCGGAGTTGGCAGATGAGTTGTACGATAAGATTTTGAATATTATCGTAGTCCAGAAAAAGTATCGCGACCGTGATTATTCAGCCAAGGAATTGGCAAAGGATTTGCAGACGAATACCCGTTATTTGTCAGCCGTGGTTAATTCCCGTTTTGGTATGAACTATTCGTGTCTGTTGAATGAGTATCGTGTGAAGGAAGCTATGCACTTACTTGTTGACAAACGATATGCAGACAAGAATGTAGAAGAAATCAGCGCGATGGTAGGCTTTGCCAACCGCCAGTCTTTTTACGCCGCTTTCTATAAGAATGTAGGCGAAACGCCCAATTCGTATCGGAAGAAACATGCTGAGTCCAAGAAATAAGGCTGGCATGAACTAATACGTAAACTTTTAAAGAGGAAATATCCCGAAGCCGTCAAGTGCCGGGATACTTCCTTTTTTAGTTTAAAAGCATAGAATATGAAAAAACAAATACTTGCTCTTGCCGCTTCCCTTGCCTTGTTTACGTCCTGCGGGGGAAACCAAAAAGAAACTCCTGCGCAAGCAGATAAATTTGATTATACAGTGGAACAATTTGCCGATTTACAGATATTGCGGTATCGTGTGCCGGGATTTGAAGATTTGACTCTTCAACAAAAGAAATTAGTATATTACCTCACCGAAGCGGCTTTGCAAGGTCGTGACATCCTGTTCGACCAAAATGGAAAGTACAACCTTACTATCCGCCGCACGCTGGAGGCCGTCTATACAGGCTATCAAGGCGATAAGACTACGCCCGATTTCAAGGCTATGGAGGTGTACTTGAAGCGTGTATGGTTCTCCAACGGCATTCATCATCATTATGGGAGCGAGAAGTTCGTGCCGGGCTTTACTCCTGAGTTCTTCCGTCAAGCCATCGAGAGTGTGGATGCTTCCACTTTGCCCTTGGCCGAAGGTCAGAGCGTGGCTCAATTGTGCGATGAAATTTTCCCCGTTATCTTCGACCCCAAGGTGATGCCTAAACGCGTCAATCAGGCCGATGGTGAAGACTTGGTGCTTACTTCCGCCTGCAACTATTATGATGGCGTGACGCAAAAGGAAGCCGAAGATTTCTATGCCGCGATGAAAGACCCCAAGGACGAGACTCCCATCTCCTACGGGCTCAATAGCCGTTTGGTGAAAGAGAACGGCAAGGTGCAGGAAAAAGTCTGGAAGGTAGGCGGGCTCTACGGACAGGCCTTGGAGAAAATTGTCTATTGGTTGGAAAAAGCCGAGACTGTAGCCGAAAACCCAGAGCAAAAAGCCGTTATTACTAAGCTGATAGAATATTACCGCACGGGCGACCTGAAGACTTTTGACGAGTATGCCATCCTTTGGGTGAAAGACCTCAACTCGCGTGTGGATTTCGTCAACGGCTTCACGGAGAATTATGGCGACCCCTTGGGTATGAAGGCCAGCTGGGAGTCGTTGGTCAACTTCAAGGATTTGGAGGCGACCCGCCGTACGGAAATCATCAGCAGCAATGCCCAGTGGTTCGAAGACCATTCGCCCGTCGACAAGCAGTTCAAGAAGGAGCAGGTGAAAGGTGTGTCCGCCAAGGTCATCACCGCGGCCATTCTTGCCGGAGACCTCTATCCCTCCACGGCTATCGGCATCAACCTGCCCAACGCCAACTGGATACGTGCCCAATACGGCTCTAAGTCTGTCACCATTGGCAACATTACCGATGCTTACAACAAGGCCGCACACGGCAATGGCTTCAACGAGGAGTTTGTATATAGCTCTGAGGAGTTGGCACGCATCGACAAGTATGCCGACCTCACCGACGAACTTCATACCGACCTGCACGAGTGCTTGGGACACGGTTCGGGTAAGATGGCTCCCGGTGCCGACCCCGATGGCTTGAAAGCTTATGGTTCCACTATCGAGGAAGCCCGTGCCGACCTCTTCGGCCTTTATTACGTGGCAGATTCTAAACTGATTGAGTTGGGCTTGCTCCCCGATGCCGAAGCCTATAAGGCACAATATTATACCTATCTGATGAACGGTCTGATGACCCAGTTGGTGCGCATCGAGCCGGGCAATCAGATAGAAGAAGCCCATATGCGCAATCGCTCGCTCATCGCCCATTGGGTGTACGAGAAAGGCAAGGCCGATAACGTGGTAGAGTTGGCCAAGAAGGACGGCAAGACCTATGTGAAGGTAAACGATTACGAGCGTGTCCGTGCCCTCTTCGGTGAACTTTTGGCCGAAGTGCAGCGCATCAAGTCCACCAGCGATTTGGAGGCTGCCCGTCGTTTGGTAGAAGACTATGCCGTCAAGGTAGACCCCGTGCTTCACGCGGAAGTGTTGGAACGTTACAAGAAACTGAACCTGGCTCCATACAAAGGATTTGTCAACCCCCAATACGAAGCAGTGACCGATGCTCAGGGCAACATTACCGACGTCAAAGTTTCGTATAGTGAAGGCTATGCCGAACAGATGCTTCGCTATAGTCGGGATTACTCCACTCTGCCTTCGAGAAACAATTAAAAAAAACGTCGGCACGAAATGGACATCAAAGAACAGCTGAGAGAAATCAAGACACAGTTCCGTCTCGCTATGAACGGGGCTGTGTCTCAAAGTATGCGTGAGAAAGGATTGGTCTATAAACTCAATTTCGGCGTGGAGCTTCCCCGTATCAAGACCATTGCCGCGGGGTATGAGAAAGACCATGCCTTGGCGCAAGCCTTGTGGAAGGAGGACATCCGCGAGTGCAAGATATTGGCCACTCTCCTTCAGCCTGTCGATAGCTTCCTGCCCGAGATAGCGGATATTTGGGTGGAGGACATTCACAACATCGAACTGGCCGAACAGACTTCGATGAACCTTTTTCAGCATTTGCCATACGCCCCTGCCAAGTCTTTCCAGTGGATTGCTGATGAGCGCGAGTATTTCCAAGTGTGCGGTTACCTCACCATCGCCCGCCTCTTGATGAAGAAGGGCGATATGGATGACCGTGCGGCCAACGAGCTTCTCGACCAGGCCGTGAGTGCTTTCCTTTCCGGGACGTACCACGTGCGCAACGCCGCTTGGACGGCTCTGCGCCGGTTTATGGAACATAGTGAAGACCATGCTTATCGGGTGTGCCGCTTGGTGGAAGGGATGGAACATGCTTCTTCCGAGGATGAGCGTTTGCTCTATCAATTGGTGAAGAACGAAGTGGAGGAGTAAAAAAACGGCCTATACTCCTTAGCTTTCCGAAAAAAGAATTAACTTTGTTGCTGATATGAATAATCAGAATGTAAAAAATACGGTCAGGCAGATATTCACCGAATATCTTAATGCGCACGGACATCGCAAGACGCCCGAACGCTATGCCATACTCGACACGATTTATTCCATTGACGGACATTTTGATATTGATACTCTTTATTCGCTCATGGCCGATCATGAGAACTTTCGGGTAAGCCGGGCTACGCTTTACAATACCATTATTTTGCTCATCAATGCTCGGTTGGTTATCAAACACCAATTTGGTAACTCCTCTCAATATGAGAAGAGTTACAATCGTGACACCCATCATCACATGATTTGTACCCAATGTGGCAAGGTGGCCGAGTTTCAAAACGAAGACCTCCAACAAGCCATCGAGCATACCCGTCTTGCCCGATTCAGCCAGACTCATTATTCCTTATATATATATGGTATATGCGCTAAATGTGAGCGGGCTAACCGGAAAGAAGCAAAAAGTGCGGCCAATAAAAGGGAAAAAACAACGAAGAAGGAAGCTTCTTCCGACAAATAGAGAAACATTCAAAAGAAAGAAATATGAAAATAGATGTACTGTTAGGATTACAATGGGGCGATGAAGGCAAAGGCAAAGTTGTCGATGTGCTGACTCCGCACTACGATGTGGTAGCCCGTTTCCAGGGCGGCCCCAATGCTGGACATACGTTGGAGTTCGAGGGGCAGAAGTATGTGCTCCGCTCGATTCCTTCGGGTATATTCCAGGGTGACAAAGTGAATATTATAGGCAATGGCGTAGTGCTTGATCCCGCACTTTTCAAGGCTGAGGCCGAAGCGCTCGAGGCTTCCGGTCATCCTTTGAAGGAACGCCTGCACATTTCTAAAAAGGCACACCTCATATTGCCTACCCACCGCTTGCTCGATGCAGCCTACGAAGCGGCTAAAGGCGATGCCAAAGTGGGTACTACAGGAAAAGGCATCGGGCCGACTTATACAGACAAAATCAGCCGTAATGGGTTGCGCGTAGGTGACATTCTGCACGATTTCAATAAAAAGTATGCCCAAGCCAAAGCGCGTCACGAGCAGATTCTCAAAAGCTTGAATTTTGAGTACGACCTGACCGATATGGAGAAAACATGGTTCGAGGGCATTGAGTACCTCAAACAATTCCACTTGGTAGATAGCGAGCATGAGGTAAACCGCCTCTTGGCCGAAGGTAAGAGCATCCTTTGCGAAGGTGCGCAGGGTACCATGCTCGACATCGATTTTGGTTCTTATCCTTTTGTTACTTCTTCCAACACCATCTGTGCCGGAGCCTGCACGGGGTTGGGTGTAGCGCCTAACAAGATAGGAGATGTTTATGGCATCTTCAAGGCTTATTGTACTCGCGTAGGAGCCGGTCCGTTCCCCACGGAGTTGTTCGATGAGACAGGTAAAAAAATTCGTGACTTAGGTCATGAGTACGGAGCCGTGACTGGTCGTGAACGCCGTTGTGGATGGATAGACCTCGTAGCGCTGAAGTATGCGGTTATGGTAGACGGTGTCACCCAACTCATTATGATGAAGAGCGATGTGCTCGATGGCTTCGATACCATCAAAGCTTGTGTGGCCTATCGCATGGATGGTGAAGAGATAGAAAGCTTCCCCTTCGACATTGCCGAAGGTGTAGAACCGGTCTATGTTGAATTGCCCGGTTGGAAGACTGACATGACCCGCATGACCAGCGAGGACGAATTCCCCGAAGAATTTAACGCTTACCTTACATTCTTGGAGGAACAATTGGGTGTACCTATTAAGATTGTTTCCGTAGGTCCCGATCGCGAGCAGACCATCATCCGCTATACGGAAGAATAAAGAATCAGATAACACTTATAAGAGCGCCAAAAGATTACTTGAAAGGAGCAATCTTTTGGCGCTTTTTGTGTCTTAATAATGAAAAGCTATTCCAAGTGTAATGCGGATAGGTTCGGATAAATGTTGAACATAAAAAAATCCCCCGTTGAAGGACGAGGGAACCTAATGTTTTCACAACGGAATAATCCTTATTGTGATTTGCTTCAAATTAGTACCGCAAAGGTAATTAAAAAAGTTGAAAAGACAAATTATTGCTGAGAAAATGAACTGAATAAACAATTTTTTTTAAATTTATTCTCTTTGACGACTGACTTTTAATTTGTAAATATTATCTTTGGGAAAAATATAAAATTATGTACCAGAAAAACATTTTAGGATTAGATTTAGGAACCAATAGCATTGGTTGGGCGGTAATCGGAGCATCGAAACGTGAAAGTGCAGAGTATGTATTAGAGAAAATCGTTTGTAAAGGAAGTCGGATTATTCCGATGGATGCAGCGATGTTAGGTGACTTTGACAAAGGAAATACCATATCGCAAACAGCGGACCGAACAAAAAGTCGCAGCGTACGCCGCTTATATGAGCGTGCTAATTTGCGTCGGGACAGATTGTTGCGCGTCTTATCTCTATTGGGTTTCTTGCCTAAGCACTATGCGC
>CALUIQ010000120.1 GCA_944320735.1 uncultured Bacteroides sp.
ACTTGAACCAAGGACCCTCTGATTAACAGTCAGATGCTCTAACCGACTGAGCTAACGAAGAGTGTTGTTTTTTCTCAAATGCGGTGCAAAAGTAATAGGATATTTTGAAATATGCAATATCTTTGCAGAAAAATTTCATAGAAAAAGCGAAAAATCTGCTTTGAGGCACTTTTTAAGCGACTTTGCCTTGCAGAAACGAGCTTTTTGCGAAAGATACATTATACATTAATTAATATATAGAAGAAAGAAGACATGAAAGGATTGGTAAAATTGCGCTGGATGGCACTCGCAGGGGTGGTCTTGGCGATAGGTATTCTGCTAAGTTTTGAACGTGGAGACAGCCACGACTTCAAATTGGCCAAGAACTTGGACATATTCAACTCCATCGTCAAAGAGCTGGATATGTTCTATGTTGATACGATTGACGCGGATAAAGTGGTACGCCAAGGCATCGACGCCATGCTCTACAGCCTTGATCCGTATACAGACTATTTCCCCGAAGACGACCAAAGTGAACTGGAACAGATGCTAAAAAACACCTATGGAGGCATCGGCTCCATCATTACATGGAACACGAAGCTGAAACGCTCGATGATAGGCGAACCTTATGAGGGTATGCCTGCCGACAAGGCCGGATTGAAGGCAGGCGACATCCTGATGGCCATCGACGGGAAAGATTTGGCGGGGAAAAACAACCAAGAGATAAGCGAAATGCTGCGCGGCCAGGCCGGCACCAGTTTTAAATTGAAGGTGCAGCGTCCCGGCGTGCAAGAGCCATTGGAATTTGAATTGGTGCGGCGTCCTATCGAGCTGCCCATCATCCCCTACTATGCAAAGTTGGAGAACAATGTCGGCTACATCAACCTGAGCACCTTTTCCGGTTCACCCGCCAAGGAATTCAAACAAGCGTTGCTGGATTTGAAGAAACAAGGCATCACCTCCTTAATCATAGACTTGCGTAATAACGGCGGAGGTTTGTTGGACGAAGCTGTGGACATCGCGAACTATTTCCTGCCCAGAGGCAAGACTTTGGTTACGACCCGTGGGAAACTGAAGCAAGCGGGAATGACTTACAAAACCTTGCGCGAACCGATAGACTTGGACATTCCTTTGGCAGTTTTGGTCAACAACAATTCTGCATCGGCATCGGAGATTCTGGCAGGTTCGCTCCAAGACCTCGACCGGGCAGTCATCGTGGGCACCCGAACCTTCGGCAAGGGATTGGTACAGACCACCCGTCCGTTGCCCTTTGGCGGAACGATGAAACTGACCACGGCTAAATATTACATCCCCAGCGGCCGTTGCGTACAAGCCATCGATTACCAACACCGCAACGAGGACGGAAGCGTAGGACGCATACCGGACAGCCTAACCACGGTATTTCATACAGCCGCCGGGCGCATCGTTCGTGACGGAGGAGGCGTGACGCCTGACATAGAAGTAAAACCGGAGAAACTGCCCAACATCCTGTTCTATCTGGTCAATGACAACCTGATATTCGATTATGCCACCCAATATTGCCTGAAGCACGACACCATTGCTCCGCCCCAAGATTTCAAAATCACGGACGCGGATTATGCCGAGTTTATCGAGATGGTGAAGAAGTCGGACTTCAAGTATGACCAACAAACCGAGAAAATACTGAAGAACCTGAAAGAGATGGCCGAATTTGAAGGCTACCTGAAAGACGCTTCAGCTGAGTTTGACGCATTGGAGAAGAAATTGAAGCATAACTTAGAGCGCGACTTGACCTATTTCGCCAAGGACATCAAGACGATGCTTGCCATCGAAATCATCAAGCGGTACTATTACCAAAGGGGAGGCATCATCGAGCAACTGAAAGACGATGCAGACTTGGAAAAGGCCATGGAGGTTCTTTCTGACCGTGCGAAATACAACGCCTTGCTCAGTGCACCCGCGGACAGCACAAAGATTCAAGCACAGGGATAATCCCTCCGCAAATCGTCCGAGAACTCATCAACTATGTTCATTTCACAACCGCAGATGACACGGATGACGCAGATTTTAACTTTTTATCCGTACAATCCGCGCCATCTGCGGATGAAAAAATTTCCTTTTGGCATCAGTGTAAGAGCTCTCGGACAAGCTCCCGCAATCTCCCATTCCGCACGAGTACTTCATAGGAAGTACTGAACGTTTCCACATAAGGTTTTTATCCCCATCCTTTTTGCCTTATCAATTTATTTATTTATATTTGCAGCATAAAAGGATATGAAGAGAAAAATATATGGGGCATTGGGAGAAACAACAAGATGAGAAAAAAGAAGCCAAGGAACGCGACAAGACACGGCGCGAAAAATTAGCAGGATATTTCTTGAATTTGTCCCAACTGACATATACAGCTTTAGTTCTTGGAGGGATGGTGCTATTCTTCCAAGGAAATGAATTTAATCTTAAGCTGGGAGTTATGTTGGCGTTAGGATGTCTCTTGGCATATCTATTGGCCAATATAGGAAATGAATTATTAAAATAGTGAATTTATGAACGCTGGAATTGTTGTATTTGCCATACTAACAGCCATAGTCTTTTGCATTTGGCTATATATAAAAACTCCTTCTGGAAAGAAATGGATAAATAACTTGTAAGCGTTCGATTGGGAAGGTTTATCTCTAATCGAATGTCCTCATCGCCCTTTATTGTCACCTGCCCCGTCCATTCCACCACAGCGAAAAGGAGCAGTGCATTCAAATGAATGCATATCTTTCAGCATACCTACTAATTATATTTATGAACCTATAAAAGATTCTGCATCTTTGTGTTGTAAGTGATGTTTTCCCTTTCCATTTCTTCATTCCGTCCTCTTATTTCCCGCCTTTTTCCCTCTCCATTTGGGGCATTAAGAAAGATTTCATATTCTTTTTGCCGAACTTCCAAGACTTTTTGCTACCTTTACGACTTGTTGGAGAAATATGCATCTTAGCGTGCTCTGACGCCATGAGACTTGGAAAAAGAAAAAATAATATATATAATGACTCACAAATGGAATTATCGACCCATTACACCCGAACAGGAAGAGGCAAGCCGAAAGTTGGCAAAAGCATTGGGCATCAGCCAGATACTGGGCCAACTACTCATCGAGCGAGGAATTACGACCGTGGCGTCTGCCCGGAAGTTCTTCCACCCCCAATTGCCCGACTTGCACGATCCGTTTCTGATGAAGGACATGGATGTAGCCGTGGCACGCCTGAACCGGGCTATGGGACGGAAAGAGCGTATTTTGATATACGGAGATTATGATGTAGACGGCACGACGGCTGTGTCGCTAGTCTACAAGTTCATTCAACAGTTCTATTCGAACATTGATTACTACATCCCCGACCGCTACAACGAGGGGTACGGGGTATCTTTCAAAGGGGTAGACTATGCCGTAGAGACGGGAGTAAGCCTTGTTATTGTATTGGATTGCGGCATTAAAGCCGTGGAAGAGGTGGCATACGCCAAAGAGCGTGGCATAGATTTCATTATCTGCGACCACCACGTGCCCGACGAAGTGATGCCGCCGGCCGTTGCCATCTTGAATGCAAAGCGGTCGGACAACACGTATCCTTACCTCCACTTGTCGGGATGCGGAGTGGGCTTTAAGTTTATGCAAGCCTTTGCCATCAGCAATGGCATCGAGTTCGTTCACCTTATTCCCTTGTTGGATTTGGTGGCCGTCAGCATTGCGTCGGACATTGTCCCCATCATGGGTGAGAACCGCATCCTGGCCTACCACGGGCTGAAGCAAATCAATTCCAACCCCAGCGTAGGCCTGAAAGCCATCATCGATGTGTGCGGACTGACCGACAAGGAAATCACCATCAGTGACATCGTGTTCAAGATAGGGCCGCGCATCAATGCGTCAGGGCGTATCCAAAATGGCAAGGAAGCAGTTGACCTACTCACGGAAAAGGACTTCACCGCGGCATTGGAAAAGGCCGGACAGATAAACCAATACAACGAGACGCGCAAGGATCTTGACAAGAGTATGACCGAAGAGGCCAACCATATCGTGGAAGGCTTGGAAGGTCTCGCCAACCGGCGTTCCATCGTACTTTACAACGAGTCGTGGCACAGGGGGGTCATCGGCATCGTAGCCTCCCGCCTAACGGAGATTTATTACCGCCCCGCCGTAGTGCTGACCCGCACCAATGACTTGGCCACTGGGTCGGCGCGTTCGGTTTCGGGCTTCGACGTTTACAAAGCCATCGAATATTGCCGCGACCTGTTGGAGAACTTTGGAGGACACACGTATGCCGCGGGACTCTCGATGAAGGTAGAAAACGTACCTGCGTTCACACGCCGTTTCGAGGAGTTCGTCTCCCAACACATCCTGCCCGAACAAACTTGCGCCGTCATCGACATCGATGCGGAGATTGACTTTAAGGACATTACTCCCAAGTTTTTCAACGACCTGAAGAAATTCAACCCTTTCGGGCCGAAGAACGAAAAGCCAATCTTCTGCACCCATCACGTGTATGACTACGGCACGAGCAAAGTCGTAGGACGTGACCAGGAGCACATCAAACTGGAGCTGGTGGACAACAAGTCGAACAACGTCATGAATGGCATCGCCTTCGGACAAAGCTCGCACGTGCGCTACATCAAAACAAAACGCGCCTTCGACATCTGCTACACCATCGAGGAGAACACCCATAAGCATGGGGAAGTACAACTCCAGATAGAGGACATCAAACCCAGTTAAGAGCCGTGCCCGACTACGCATCCATACTCAAACAATATTGGGGCTACGACTCTTTCCGTGGCATACAGGAAGACATCATCCGAAGCATCGGCCAAGGGCGTGACACCTTGGGCTTGATGCCTACGGGTGGGGGCAAGTCCATCACCTTCCAAGTGCCTGCCTTGGCGCAAGAAGGTTTGTGCCTGGTCATCACGCCACTTATCGCCTTGATGAAAGACCAAGTGCAAAACCTAAGACAACGAGGCATACGGGCATTGGCCATTTATTCGGGCATGTCGAAACAGGACATATTGGTCACCTTGGAGAACGCCATCTTCGGCAACTACAAGTTCCTCTACATCTCTCCCGAACGACTGGCCACTGACATCTTCCGCACCAAGCTGGCCAAGATGAAAATCTGCATGATAACCGTGGACGAAAGCCACTGCATCTCGCAATGGGGATACGACTTCCGACCCGCCTACCTGAAGATAGCCGAGGTGCGTCGCATGCTTCCGGGAGTACCCGTACTGGCATTGACGGCCACCGCTACCCCCGAAGTCGTGACAGATATCCAAAAACGGTTGGAGTTTCGGGAAGAGAATGTCTTCCGCATGAGTT
Source organism: uncultured Bacteroides sp. (assembly GCA_944320735.1). Lineage (GTDB taxonomy): Bacteria > Bacteroidota > Bacteroidia > Bacteroidales > Bacteroidaceae > Bacteroides. The sequence continues at coordinate 5,306 of CALUIQ010000120.1, forward strand.
TCGAACGCAAGAACTTGGCCTACATCGTACGCCGCACGAACGACAAAGCCAAGGAGCTTCTGCACATCCTCCAACGGATGCCGGGCAGTGCCATCATCTACGTCCGCAATCGCCGACGTACCAAAGAAGTGACCGAATACCTCATAAAACAAGGCATCACCGCCGACTTCTACCACGCCGGGCTGGACGATGCCACCAAAGACATCCGCCAACACCGCTGGCAGAAAGGAGAAAGCCGCGTCATGGTGGCCACCAATGCCTTCGGTATGGGCATTGACAAGCCGGATGTACGCTTAGTGATACACCTCGACCTGCCCGATTCGCTTGAAGCCTATTTCCAGGAAGCCGGACGAGCCGGGCGCGACGGACAAAAAGCATACGCCGTCATCCTCTACAGTCCGTCAGACAAAGCCACACTCCGCAAACGCATCCCCGACTCCTTCCCGGAGAAAGACTATATATTAGATGTATATGAACATCTGCAATACTATTACCAAATGGCGATGGGCGACGGGAAAGATTGTGTGCGCGAGTTCGACATCGAAGACTTTTGCCGCAAGTTCAAATACTTCCCCGTACCCGTAGACAGTGCCTTGAAAATCCTGACCCAAGCGGGCTACATCGAATATACCGACGAGCAAGACAACGCATCGCGTCTGCTCTTCACCCTCAGAAGAGAAGAACTTTACAAACTACGTGAGCTGGGTGAACCGGCCGAGAAACTCATCCAAATCATACTGCGCTCGTACACAGGACTGTTTACCGACTATGCCTTTATCAACGAAGACTCGCTTGCCGTACGTGCCCAACTTACCCGCCAGCAAGTGTACGAATCTTTAATCAGACTGGCCAAGCTGCGCATAGTCAGCTATATTCCCCGCAAGAAGACGCCATACATCATCTACACACGCGAGCGGATGGACATCAGCCAGATGCGCATCACGCCTGCCGTCTACGAAGAACGGAAAGCCCGCTACGAACGGCGCATCCAAGCCATGGTGGATTATGTGGAAGAATGCCACATCTGCCGCAGCCGTATGTTATTGCGTTACTTCGGCGAAAAGAACGAACACAATTGCGGCCAATGCGACACCTGCATCCAGCGTGCGCACGAACACCCCTCTCCCACCCCTTCTTTGCAAGCCGAAGCCATCTGTCAGGTATTGGCCGAAAACCCGCTGACGCCAGCCGAACTCCGCGACAAACTGAATGCGGACAAAGACCAACTGAATGAGCTTTTGCACCAATTGGCAGACAATCACCGCATAATTACCCAAAACGGAATGCTGCAAATTCGGAAATAATCACTAATTTTGTCCCATTATCATAAAAAAGTACGATTATGGGATTTTTCAAATCATTCTTTTCCGGGAAACCCGCCAATCCCGAAGAAGAGCAGCAGAAGAACAAACAAAAAAACTTTGATATATTCAAGTATGACGGCATGCGAGCCCAGCGTATGGGACGGACTGACTATGCCGTCAAGTGTTTCACCGAAGCCCTTGCCCTGCAAGAAGACTTTGAGACTATGGGCTACCTCGTGCAGACCTATATGCAAATCAACCATCCCGAAGAAGCACGCCCTTTGTTGGAGCGTATGGCTCAACTGGAGCCCGGACACCTCTCCACGTTCCTCAACCTGGCCAATGTCTGCTTCACCTTGGAAGATTATCCCGCCATGGCCGAAGCCGCCCGCAAAGCCATCGCCATCGAAGAGGGGAATGCCGTGGCCCATTTTCTCCTTGGCAAAGCCGATAACGGACAGGGCAACGACCTGATGTGCATCGCCAACCTTACCAAAGCCATCGCTTTAAACGATGACTTTACCGAAGCCCGCCTGCTGCGTGCCGAAACTTTGATGAAAATGTGCCAATACAAAGAAGCGATGCAAGACATTGACGCCATCTTGGCGAAAGATTCGGAGGACGAAAGTGCCTTGTTGCTCAGAGGGAAGATAAAGGAAGCTACAGGCCAACCCGAAGAAGCCGAAGCCGACTTCCGCAAGATAACGGAATTGAATCCTTTCAACGAATCAGCCTACCTCTGCTTAGGCCAATTGCTCATCGCGCAAAAGAAGTTAACCGAAGCCATCGCCCTCTTTGACGAAGCCATCGAGCTGAATCCCAACTTCGTCAAAGCCTACCACGAACGCGGACGCGCCAAACTCCTGAACGGAGACAAGGAAGGAGCCACCGAGGATATGAAAAAAGAGTTGGAACTAAACCCCGAGGAAGCCGAAGCCCTCACCGGCAAGTACCACAATCAACCCGGAGGCATACGTCAGACGGATATTTTAGGACTATAA
>CALUIQ010000121.1 GCA_944320735.1 uncultured Bacteroides sp.
CTCCATCGCAAAGACCCGGCCAACACTTCACCCTCCTTTTCGGAAGCCGGCCCGTCAAGGGACAACAAGAAAGAAGGGATGCACATTTGGTGGGCACGGACTCCCAGTTTTGAATCCAATATCTTAATGCCCCGCGCCAAACGCTCTTCCGTCAATGTCGCTTCACGTTTATAGTTTCCACTAAACTGGGTCAGCCAATATTCTTTTCCGGTCAAAGTCGGCGCTATGGAAGCGAAACGGTACAGGACAACAGGCGACTGCTCCGAATGCTTCACCACATTCCACATCTCCATCAGACTCTCGTCCTCATAACATTTGATATACACATCTACCGCGAACGGATAAACGGGATCGGCCAATGAAATGACCGTTTGTGACACGCCTTCTCCCAAATCCTCTACACGGTGGCCTTTATAACACAATTCCGTCGAAGTATTTCCGTCGGCATGGGTCACCTGCAAGGCAGGTTCCGTCAACACGCCGTTCCCATAGGGAGGGAAAAACTCGCTCTCACGGGAAGGCATCTTCTTCGGAACACGCACGGAATCGGCCACATTGCCAAAGCCCAACTGGTACAAGCGGTTGTCATCGCCCACCATAAAACTCAACTTCAGTTCGCCTGCCACGACCTCGAACCGTTCTTTTACAAACGGTTTTTCAGCAGCCTGCAAGCATACAGAACTGCTCAGGAGCAGTCCCAAAATAAAAAGAATCTTTTTCATAATACTACAGTTATACGATAAAGGGGAATTTAGCGCGCGCAAGCGCGCTTTAATGATGAATGAAGAATGAAGAATGACAAAAGGACTCTCCTCCTTCCGGAAGGAGGAGTACCCGAAGGGGGAGGTGGTAGGAGAAATTTGCCGCGTAAGCGACTCCTATTTTTATCATCAATAATAAATAGGTCGAACCATACTCTTCCTACCACCCCGCCCGTTGGGCACCCCTCCTTCCGGAAGGAGGGGAGTTAATTACTACAATTCTTCATTCTTAATTCATCATTCTTCATTTAATAGCTAAATTATCATTTACTTACTCATAAACTTCCAGCTAACTGTGGCGATATTGTCCGGCTTGCCTTTTTCCGCCTTGGAGATACTGCCTTTCAAGCGACCCTTCTTGTCACGGGTCACCTTAATCTCACGCCAAGAGTATGCCCCCTTCTCATAATCGAAAGTCTCGCCATCGTCGTCATACAGGCGGTAACTGCCTTCCGCCTTTCCGTAATGGCGTATCTCCAAATTTATCTTCTCACCCGCTTTCGGTGCGTGAAGCAAAGGCTCCATCATCGGGATGATGCCGCCGTCCTTCACAAACACGGGAATGCGTTCCAAGCCCGGCTTCACGGTTATCTTCTCTCCGTTGCCCACATACTCACCGGTATAGAAGTCGTACCAATCTCCACGTGGCAACACCACCGTCCGCTCCGTCTGGCCGGCAAACATAGGGGCAACCAGCAAATATTCGCCCGCCATATATTGGTCTTTTATCTCCTTCCGCACGCTCTCCAAATAAGGATTGGTTTCCAAATCTTTATCTTTCAGTTCGCCATCAGCGGTAGCCTGCTCCGGATTGAAACCCGCCTCAAGGTTCAACGCACGGAACGGCGGGATGCCGTCAAAATGATAACGCGCAAACTCCGTGTACCAATAGGGCATCATCCGCATACGCAACAAGGCGTATTCGCGAATGTTGTCCGTCACGTCGGGGAACGACCAGGGCTTGGTACCGCTGCTCCAAGCGTTGATCATGGCCATAGGCGAGAACACGACCGACTGGAACCGGCGGAGCCACTCTTCCGAAGTCTTGGAACCGCGCACTTCCGGCGTCCACAACACACCGCAAAAGCCTGAGTTAATCAACGCCGTAATGAAATCCTTATGGCTGTAATAATCATTATAGATGACATAAGGATATGAACTTCCGCCTCCGTTCGAGCCACGTACCAAACCGAAAGTGCGTTGGCCTCTCTTGCGGTAAAGGTCTGTAGTAATCCGTTGTACCCACAAACCGTAAGTCTGGCGCATCTGCTCGGCCGACACGCCACTGGGGAAAGTAGCCACATCGGGCCATACATAGCGGTCGTAACCATCAATCTCATCTATCTTATATCCGCTCACCCCGATGCCGACATGCTCTTTATCAAACTTCGCACTGAACAAAGCACGGGCACGGGCATCGGCAAAGTCGGGCACTATGCCGCACCACACTGTATGCGAACCGCTCAACGGGTACATCTCCTTATAGATACCCGATTCTGGAGAGGCGTAAGGGTTTGTCCAAAGGTTGATGCGGACATTACGTTCCGCCATAGCTTTGACAAAATCCGCCGGTGCGGGAAATCTCGTCTTGTCCCATTCGAACGTACAGGGATAAGCCTTGCTCTGCCAGCCCGGCTCTAACCCAATAACATCCAAAGGAAAGCCTTGCGCCTCAAATTCATTGACCTCACGCTCCACGTCCTTGTCCGTATAAAGTTTTTGGGTGCGCTGCACAAAGCCCAACCCCCAACGGGGAGGCAGGGTACCGCCCCCGCAAAACAGGTTATACCGACGCACCACGTCCATCGGCGTAGGTCCCGCAAAGAGATAGATTTCAACGCCCTGAGCCGGAACCAAGATGGAAACGGCGTCCGAATAAGGAGCGGAAGTCCACGTCTTGTCCGTATTGCGGTCTTTGGGCACGGGCGCGTTGGGACTGTCCTTGCGCGCGCCGCTGCCCGCATACACCGTCAGATAGCGTGCCGAATTGACAAAGACTCCATATCCCAAGCTGGAGATGTAGAAAGGAACCGGTGCATGGGTACGCCCATCATCTTTGCCCCCATAATGGTCCACGTGCAGATTCAGAATCCGGCCACGCTGGTGCACCGTCTGAAAATTCAAACCGAAACCATACAACTGTTCCCCACGCTCCAAAGGGATGCGGAGGCTGGTCTTGCCATCCTGCAATTGACCCACTATCTCATCGGCCAAACCCGGCAAGGAGACTTCCGGCAAACGTGTAAATCCGTCCATACGGGGAGAGACACCCGCCACACTTAACAAGGAATAGGACTCAGGAGTGCCCACCACACCCTTCCATACGCCGGGAGCGACTTCTTTCCACGAAACCTGAGCCTGCAACAACGGGCATATTAACAAAGCCCATAATACTACCGCTACAAATATTCTTTTCATAACATCCATTTTTATTACAAATATTTACCTTATCACACAAGCAAAACCACCGTTAGGCAATACGTTTACCTTAATTTCATTTCCCGTTCCCTCCATTGTTTGACAATCAAAGGAATCCTTATCCGCCCCATCGGTTATCATTGTGAATTCTTTCCCTTGACAATCGGAAGGCAAACGGAAAGCAATCTCCCTCGCTTCATTTTTCCCGCTAATGCCTCCGATATACCAAGCGTCACCCGAACGACGTGCCACCACTGCATAATCTCCTGGATATCCAGCCAATAGGCAGCTCTCATCCCAAGCAGCGGGGACTTCCTTCAGGAACTGCTTGGGTTGTTCCGGCAGTGAAAGGTAGGCTTCCGCCCGGTCGGCAAAACACTGGAAACCTGATTCGAAAACAACAGACAACGCCAATTGATGAGCCACCGTTGTTCGGCGGATAGCCGGCACACCGTTACGTATTTTATCGGAAAACGTGACCGGTGTATAATCCATCGAGCCAACCACGTTGCGCGTAAAAGGCACCGTCGCGTTATGACTTGCCGCCCGCTCACACCGTTCTTGCCTTCCCAAAGTCTCTGCTCCTCGGATAGCCTCCGTCGTCAACAAATTGGGATAAGTCCGCTCAAAGCCTCTCGGCAAAGTCGCGCCGTGAAGGTCGACCAGCAAATGACATTCGGCGGCATCCTTCAATATAGCCGGATAAAGCTGTATGATCCGCTGTTTGTCCGTATCGAAGAAATCCACCTTTATCCCCTTTACGCCCAGCTTGCTTATCCGTTCCATCTCCGCCCGACGCAAAGCGGGGTCGGACATCAACCGGCGTTCGGGCGCCGAATCATTCTCATAACCTGCCCCTGAATGATACCACAGCCAGACGCCTACTCCTTTCTTGTTGGCATACGCCACTACGTCTTCCATCGTTCCACCGTTCGTCATCCGTTGCCAACCGGCATCTATCAACGTATATTCCCAGCCCATCTCGGCGGCAAAATCCACATACTTCAATTGCTCTTTAAAATCACGCACGGAACCGCCTCGGTACCACCAACTCCAACAAGCGCGTCCGGGCTTTACCCAAGAAGCATCGGACAGAGTTGAAGGAGGATTCAAGTGCGCCACTAATTGATTCTGGAAAATCGTATTCAACCCACTTCCTACGACCACAACCCGCCACGGTGTGTACCACGGGAAGGTAGACACAGGTTCTGTCTTATCTGGTATAATAGGCTCGTCCAATTCCGGGAAACGAATTTTATAAGCGCCCTCCGTGCCCGAATTGTCCACGTGGGTAGCCGGATAAGAACCGTCCAAATGCGCTTCGGTTATCATCATCCATAAACCATTGGTCTGGAACAGCATCGGGAACGCCCAACCCCTGCCGTGCCGACATTCGGAACGGATAGGAATTTCATTCTCGCAATACTGCTCATAGCTGGGTTTCTTGCGGTCGTTCCAGTCATACGGATGAATCCAGGCCTTCCCATTCACCGGTACTGCAAATTCGGAGTATTCCTGCTGAATAGTATGCCGTTCTTCTCCTTCTCCGGGAAAACCATAACGGAAAGCCACTCCATCGGCATACACACGCACCATCACCTCAAATTCATTTCCCTTCGGTGTCTGGAACGTAAAGC
>CALUIQ010000122.1 GCA_944320735.1 uncultured Bacteroides sp.
CGGCGGATAATCGAGAACACTTGGATGCCGTAAGGGTATTTTCTCCGTTCAATCGGTTTCATATCGTATGGTTTATATGGATACTTTACAAAGTTAGGCGTTTTTTTTCAGTTGTACAATAAAGTCGGGCTGAAATAGGCACGCAACGCACGAAGAATGCTTTGCCAAGACAGCTTGCTTACTTTGCCAAAACAGCTTGCTTACTTTGTCAAGACAGCTTGCTTACTTTGTCAGTGCAGTAGTTTTGCACGAATTTGCAATTTCGTATCTACAAAATAAAAAGATGTATCTACAAAATTAAAAGATGTATCTACAAAAGTGTAAACACGCATTTGCGCCTTTGCCTTACCTTTGTGCGGTCAAATTTTTAATTTTAAAAACTATGAATAAACAACAAGAAAATCGAATGAAACGAACATTAGTTCTTTCGCTTCTGGTTGGTGCAAGTTGTATGCCGGGTTATGCCGATAACTCCGCACCCTCTTTGTTGGCAGGAAATCACTCCGTAGAGGAAGTCCTGCAAAATAAAAAAATCACAGGTGTAGTCAAGGACAATTTCGGTCCGGTTATCGGTGCCAATGTGTCCGTTAAGGGAACCACTATCGGTGCTATCACAGATATGGACGGTAAGTTCAGTTTTGAAGCTCCGGCTGATGGCGTTTTGGTTGTTTCTTTTGTGGGATATACCACACAAGAAATTCCATTGCAAGGGAAAACGGATTTCAATATTACATTGAAAGAGGATAACGAACTGTTGGACGAGGTCGTTGTCACGGCATTGGGTATCAAACGTGAAAAGAAAGCGTTGGGTTATGCTATGCAAGAGGTGAAGACGGACAACCTCACCGAGAACCGTTCTACTAGCGTTTCCAATATGTTGCAAGGTAAAGTGGCCGGTGTGCAGATTTCTCAATCGAGCGGTGGCGTTGGAGGTCCGACACGTATCGTAATGCGTGGTTTGAATTCGTTGAGTGGTAATAACCAACCTCTGTGGGTGGTCGATGGTTTGCCTATCTTGGATAATACCAATGCTTCTGCTAACTCTCAATTCTTTTACTCATCGGGTGCTGCAGACTTGAATCCGGATGACATTGAAAGCATCTCTGTATTGAAAGGTGCTAACGCAGCCGCTTTGTATGGTTCGCGTGCTCAAAACGGTGCCATTGTCATTACTACGAAGAAAGGCAAGGAAGGAAAATTGCAGTTGGAGTACAACGGTTATGTAGCTATGACGCAAGCCTACGACTCCTATGAATTCCAAAACGTCTATGGACAAGGTTCTCAAGGGGTATTCTCTATGGAAGCTTTGGGCTCTTGGGGACCTAAGATGGAAGGGCAAATAATCCCGAACTGGCGCAGAGAACTGTATGGGGATGAATCATATAGTGATTACGCTATGTTGCCGCAAACCAATCAGGTAGACGATTTCTTCCGTACTGGATTAGCTTATACTAACTCGCTCAATGCCTCAGGTGGTACGGAGAATATCAGCGCACGCCTTTCTTTTACGGATACTCGCAACAAAGGCATTGTTCCCAATGAGTCTATGGTGAAGCAGAATTATAACCTCAATGTGGAACTGAAAAACAAGTATGTGGTACTGGGCGCCAAGATTGCTTATTTCCGTGAAAAAGTAAAAAACCGTCCTCAGACTTATAATGGATTGTGGCAACACTTTGTCCAAATGCCAAGAAGCATTCGCTTGCAAGATTTGCAGAATCCGATAGGCTTGGACGGATATGCCGTCAACTGGTCAGGACCGTCGAACATCCGCTTCAATCCGTATGCCCTTGTCTTGAATGAAAACGGAAACTCTTTGGATAGAGATCGTTTCCAAGGGCAAATCACGCTAACATTACAGATTATTTGAAGGTAACAGGTAGAATCGGTATCGACCGGATTAACGATAATGTAGAGCAATACCAATCTTATTATCATTTGGGTGAAAGTCCGGATAATATGCTTTATATTGACAATACGGTTAATTCGGAACTGAATGCAGACTTGATGGTCAACTTTGACAAGCGGTTTAATGATTTCTCAGTGACGGCTAATGTGGGCATAGCTACTCAGTATAGCAAATATAAAGCGTTAGGAGCGGAAAGTGGGGAGGCCATCCTGCCGCACTTTATTGCCATCAGTAACGGTATGACTAAGTTGGCTACACAGGATTTTTGGTCCAAACGCATCAACTCCGTGTTGGGTAACGCCACCATCGGATATAAGAGTATGGTATATCTTGACCTTACGGCGAGAAACGACTGGTCTTCCACGTTGCCTTCTACCAACTGGTCATACTTCTACCCGTCTGCCAGCGTGAGTGCCATTGTTTCTGAAATGTTCAAAATGCCGGAATGGATTACTTATTTCAAAGTAAGAGGGTCAGTGGCTCAAGTTGGTAATGATACGACTCCTTATCAATTGGCCAATGTTTATACGTTGAGTTCTATCGGAGATTATACTTATGGTTCAACCTCCAACACTTATCCGCTTGCTGACCTGAAACCGGAAAGTACGTTGTCTTGGGAAGTAGGTTTTGACTACCGTATGTTTAATAACCGTTTGGGTATTGACTTTACTTATTACAAATCGACAACAACCGACCAAATTCTTAGAATGCCTGTTCCGGCGTCATCCGGTTATACACAGAAGATGGTCAATGCCGGTAAAATGGAAAGTAAAGGCGTTGAATTGATGATTACCGGAACACCCATCCAAACCAAGGATTGGAAATGGGACATTACGTTGAACTGGGGAAAGAATGAAACACGCAATGTTTATTTGGATGAGAAAATCAAACGTTATCAATTCCCGTTGACCACGATGGTTCGTATCGGTTCTGTTGTGATGGATGAAGGTGGTCGATTTGGTGACATTGTTTCTACTTCTTACAGAAGAAATGAGGCCGGTCGTATCTTGGTGGATGACAACGGACTTCCGCTTATCGACACCTCTTCGACAAAGGTTATCGGCAACATGATGCCTAAATGGACAGGGTCTTTCGGAACTACTCTTAGTTGGAAAGATTTGGTATTTAGCGCCTTGATTGATGTCAGATATGGTGGACAGTTCTTGTCGTTGACGGATGCGCTTGCTTGCGGTGCCGGTACATCTGCTCGTACTTTGGAAGGACGTGACGGCATGGTGGTAGATGGTATTGTAGAATCTACCGGCTTGGAAAACACCAAGCAGATTACAGCCGAACAATACTATTCGACCATCGCGGGTAATTATCCGGTCGGCGAAGAGTTCTTGCACGATGCTACTTATGTCAAGATGCGTGAGCTTTCTATTGGTTATACTTTGCCTAAGAAGTGGCTCAGCAAAACTCCGCTTCGCAGCGTGAAGGTGTCTATCGTAGGGCGTGACTTGTTCAATATCTACAAGGCTGCTCCGGTGAATGCGGAATTCGCGTTGAACAGCCAAGATGTATTCCAAGCGTTCGAATTGGCGGCTTTGCCTTCTACACGCAACATCGGTTTCTCACTTAATGTCAAATTCTAAAAAAGAAACATCATGAAACTAAGAAAAATATTTCCATTTTTAGTGGCTTCGGTTCTCACAGTAGGCTGTACCAACAGCTTTGAAGAAATGAATGAAGACCCGATGGCTATTACTGAAGTATCTCCAGATTTGATACTTCCTGACATGCAATACAATGGTTTCCATATGGTGGCCGGTGATTACCAAAGGGCGACCCGATTGTACGCTTTCTTGTACTGCCAGTATGGAGCCAATGTAACTTCCGACTTCCGTTCGGGAAATTATGAATTCAATTCGTCATGGGCGGAACGCGGTATGTGGACTCCGTATTATACCCGAATGATAAAAAACATGCGTGAGATAAACGCAAGGTTGGAAGAACATCCCGAGTACGAAGACATGTATCAGATTATGAGTATTACCACGGCTCTGAGTACCATCCGTCAGACGGATACATTTGGAGATATACCTTACTTTGAAGCCGGAAAAGGAGAGGTCCAAACCCCTTATGACAGCCAAAAAGACATTTATTATGACGTGTTCCAAGCATTGACCGATGCGGTTAACTTGTTGAAACAAAAACGGAGTGACCAGTTGCAGTACGGTAACGAAGACATGATGTACCAAGGCGATGTGGATAAATGGATCAAGTTGGCAAACTCTTTGCGCTTGCGAGCTGCTCTTCGTTTGTCGTTCGTTGACCCGGAAAAAGCAAAGGCCGAAGGAGAAGCCGCTCTGAGAGAATCATTGATGACTTCCAATGACGACAATGCACGGGTAACGACTCCGGAAACTTCGACATGGGCAAATCCATTCTTGGACAATGTGGATTGGGATGACTTCCGGGCCAGCACGACTATGGTCGATATGATGTTGAACTATCACGGTACCGTTGCCGATCCGCGCACCACATTAATATTGTCGCAAACACAAGGATGGGTGAACGGAAATTCCGAGATTCAATACCGGGGAGTCCCCAATGGTTTGCCGGGTGCAAGTCTGAGCCAGCCCGAATATCAGAAGGAGAACAATTCATTCTTTTGGGGCTATATGTGGGGATTCGATTGGAACTCGGCTGGAAAAGGTTCGGCTGTCTCCCGACCTTCTGGTCACTTAAGAGTGCCTTGGATGCTGATGAACTATGCGGAGGTTTGCTTCTTGAAAGCTGAAGCAGCTATCAGAGGTTGGCAAGGAGCCGGAGATGCCAAGGCCAACTATGAAGCCGGTATCCGGGCGTCTTTGGAAGAAATGAGAGCTATGGCACCTACCGGTTCGTACACTACCGCTGATGACGATGCGTACATCACGACGGGTAATGTGGCTTGGAACGATGCAGATGATTTTGAGACCAAGCTTAAGAAGATTATTACTCAGAAGTGGATAGGTATTTTCCCCAATGCGGATGAAGCATGGGCTGAGTTCCGTCGTACGGGTTATCCCGATCTTCAACCCATTGTGCAGAGCTTGGATCCGAGCATCAATCCCGCCAATAACGAGTTTGTCAAAAAGCTCCGTTATGTGGACAATGAATTGAATAACAATAATGCTAATGCAACCGACCCGTCTCTGAACGGTGGTCAAGGTGACGGAATGAATGTTCGCGTTTGGTGGGATACCTCTCGTTACAATTAATCCTGTTTCCTAATAAACAGTTTTTCAATAGGTTTTTATATTTAGAAGGGGATGTACAGATGCCATGTGCATCCCCTTTTTAATTTAAATAATAAAAATTACGATGAAACATTTAATCTTAATATTAGCTTGCATATTCTCGTTTCATACCCTGCAAGCGCAGTTGCTTAACAAAGAAGCGTTTTCACTGCTCAACTTGGATTATCCGGGATTGGAAAAGGTGAAAGAGGCTTATTTTGATGATAAATTTGATGTTGCGGCGCAAGAACTCTTGAACTATTACCGCCAACGTACGGGCATAGTCAATCCGTTTCTTGACTTGAACCATATTACCATCAGTGAAACGGAACAGAAGTGGGCGGATGACGCTTTGGAACACACTTTTTTCGTACACAACGGATATCAGCCTTCGTACAACTATGGGAAGGATATCAATTGGCAATATTGGCCGGTGAAAGACAACGAACTTCGCTGGCAACTCCATCGGCACAAATGGTTTACGCCGATGGGCAAGGCTTATTGGTTGACCAAAGACGAGAAGTATGCCAAGGAATGGGTGTACCAGTTCACGGATTGGATTAAAAAGAATCCGTTGCAACAAATTGATCCGGTGTTGTATGAGGTCTATGATGTGGATGGCGTGACCGGTATGGCGGAAAACGTGCGTTTTGCCTGGCGTCCGTTGGAAGCAAGCGAACGATTGAGAGGCCAAATCAACCAATTCACGCTCTTCTTGAACGCCAAAGCTTTTACGCCGGCTTTCCTTACGGATTTCTTAGTGAACTATTTCAAACACGCCCGGCATACGATGGACAACTATTCCCAGCAAGGCAATCATTTGTTGTTCGAGGCTGAGTACGTGCTTTGTGCCGGTATCTTTTTTCCAGAATTCATCGAAGCCCCCAATTGGCGTAAAAGTGGCATTGACATCTTGAACCGTGAAATTAAGAAGCAAGTATATGAAGATGGTGGACAATACGAATTGGACTTGGGATACCACTTGGGGTGTATTGACACCTTTAGTGCTGCGCTCAAAATGGCTCAAGAAAACGGTTATGGAAACGAGTTCCCCTCCTCTTATATTGAGACCATCGAGAAAATGATGCTGTTTTCCATGCATGTTTATTTCCCGGATTATACTTATCCTTGTTTCAGCGATGCCCGCCGTCCGGCACCGTTCAGTCAAGTGCGCAACTTCCAACATTGGCTAAAGTTGTTCCCGGACAATGAACAATTGCGCTACTTTGCCACGCAAGGCAAGGAAGGTAAGCTGCCTGACGAATTATGTCACGCCGCTCCTGTGACCGGTTTCTTTACTTTCCGCAACGGATGGGGACAAGACGCCACGGTGATGATTCTGAAAGCCGGGCCTAAAGGAGAATGGCATTGTCAGCCGGACAATGGCACCTTCGAACTGTGGTTTAACGGAAAGAACCTGTTCCCCGATTCCGGTTCCTATATATATGGAGGAAATGAAGAGGTTTGGAAGAAACGCAATTGGTTCCGTCAGACAAGGGTTCACAATACGTTGACATTGGACAATAAGAATCTGGAAACTACCCAGTCCGTTACGAAATTATGGAAGGAACTGCCGAATGCGCATGTACTTGTGACTGAAAATCCAAGCTACAAGGGTTTGACGCACCGCCGTTCCGTATTCTTTGTAGATAACAGCTACTTCGTCGTTGTAGACGAAGCCTTTGGCGCAGCCACCGGCACCGTGACCCTCCATTACCAGCTTTGCGATGGAAAGGTGGACATTGACAAACAGAAGAGCCTGTTGCGTACGCGGTATACGGGCAACAGCAATGTCGTGCTTCGTTGTTTCGGACCGAAGGATATGCGAATGGAAGAAGAGGAAGGTTGGTATTCCATCGCTTACCAACAGCGCACCCAACGTCCGGCAGTTGCATTCAATGTGGAGAAATCGACATCGGAACCAGTACGTTACATTACCATTATTTATCCAACCAAGAATGCCAAGAAGGCTCCTCGGCTGGAAGCCCGTTTCCTCACTCCGCAGTTCGATGAAAAGGGACTGGAAATAGAGGTGGCTCTGAACGGGAAGAAGGAAAAGCTGGGTTACGAGTTGGAGTAAATGATAGGTTGGAAGGAAAGGGCTGTCCGTACACAGATCTGATAGTATTTCTTATACTATTTTGTACGATTTTGCTATATATGTCTACGATAGTGCAAACAAGGGTACGCCTTGTTTGGCTATTTTTGCAATTCCAAAGCCTATTTTTATATGGTGAAAAAAATAAGATTTTAATATGTTAACCAAAGCAAGTTATTATGAGAGTAAAAACTAAAATGTGTAAGAACTTGCGGTGCGGCATGTGGCTGTTCATAGGTCTTAGTCTGTCGGGTACATATTTGTATGCAGCCGATGACGGGAATTTTGGACGCAATATGGTATCTTCGGTACAGTCCGTATCCCAAGCTAAATTGAAAGTTACAGGTGTTGTGAAAGATGTGAACGGAGAGCCGATTATCGGCGCAACGGTCACGGTAAAAGGTACGTCGGGCGGTACGTTGACCGACTTGGATGGTAAGTTCACTATTGATGTGGCGAACGAAAATTCGGTGGTCGTTGTTTCGTTCATCGGCTTTAATTCTCAGGAGATAAAAGTGGGCGGACGTCGTTCGCTTATTATTACGTTGGAGGAAGACGTGCAAAGTTTGGAAGAAGTAACGGTTGTGGCATACGGTGTACAGAAGAAAGCCACTCTGACGGGTGCCATTTCTAGTGTAGGTACCGAAGCGCTATTGAAATCGCCCAGTGCCAGTATCACGAATGCATTGGCAGGACAGTTGCCGGGTGTTACGGCTATGCAGTCCAGTGGTCAGCCGGGTGCCGATGAATCTAAAATATTTATTCGTGGTGTCGGCTCATTGACTGAAAACGGTGCCGCTCCGTTAATCTTGGTGGACGGTGTGGAACGTTCATTCTCGCAAATGGATCCGAACGAAATCGAATCTATTAGTATCTTGAAGGATGCTTCCGCAACGGCTGTGTACGGTGTGCGTGGTGCCAATGGTGTCATCTTGGTTACAACTCGTCGAGGAGAGGAAGGTAAGGCAAAAATCTCTATTAGCTCCAATGTAGGTATTCAAATGCCAACGATGTTGTTGGAGCCGGCTGGAAGTTATGATGTGGCGACTGCTTATAATATGGCGCAAATGAATGATGGTCTTCCGGCAGATCAAGTAGCTTTTGATGCATATACATTGGAACGTTTTCGGTTAGGTGATGATCCTATTATGTATCCAGATATTAATTGGTATGATTATTTGATAAAGAAAGCTACTGTTCAGACTCAGCATAACGTAAATGTATCCGGCGGAACGAAAAATATTCGTTATTTTGTTTCTTTGGGTTTCCTTTATCAGAATGGATTATTCAAACAGTTGGATGGGCTTCCCTATAACAATAATTATAACTATACCCGATACAATTATCGTGCCAATTTGGATGTAAACTTAACACCTACTACGACTTTGAAATTTAATTTGGGCGGTATTGTTGGCAATCAGCGTTATCCTAATTCGGGAAGCGGATTAAATGATGTTTGGAATCAATTGTCACATTCTCATCCATTCTCTTCTCCCGGTACAATTGATGGTAAGAAGGTTGTAATTCCTGAAGACCGTTATGGAGATTTTATAATGGACAATCAGATTTTTGATCGTATTTATGGTCGTGGATTTTCAAGGAAAATTTCCAATAATATGACTTTTGACTTGAATTTGACGCAGAAATTAGACTTTATAACAAAAGGTTTATCCATAGATATTAAAGGGTCTTACAATACGGATTATTCGTATATTCGTACAACGGGTGGACATGTGGAGACATATTATCCTTATTATAAATCTCAGTTGGATGGCTCGGGGTTAGATATTAATGATCCGAATTTTGATAAAACTATCGTGTATCGTATTGAAGGCCAAAATCAATCTAATACGTATTCTGATGGTACGAAAACACGTGGAAGGGATTGGTATTTGGAGGGTAGTATCCGCTACAATCGGAAATTTGGTGACCACAATGTAGGAGCTTTATTACTTTACAATCAAAGTAAAAAATATTATCCAAGTCAATACAGCGATGTTCCGAGCGGCTACGTAGGTTTTGCTGGCCGTATTACCTATGACTATAAACAAAAGTATATGGCGGAATTCAATATCGGTCGTAATGGATCCGAAAATTTTGCGCCCGATAAGCGTTTCGGTACTTTCCCTGCCGGTTCAATAGGTTATATTATTACGGAGGAAGACTTTTTCCCGAAAAACAAATGGGTGACTTATCTGAAACTGCGTGCTTCAGTGGGTTTGGTCGGTAACGACAATATGCAGAATAATCGTTTTCTTTATTTGCCGGATACGTATGTCGTAAATGCAAATAATAATTTGGAGTCAACCTATCAGGATAAGAACGGTTATATTTTTGGTCTGACGAACACCGCTTATCAGTATGCTGCTTATGAATCCCGTTTGGGTAACCCTAATGTAACATGGGAGACGGCATTGAAACAAAATTATGGTTTGGATGTTTATTTTTTCAATGATCGATTGAAATTAACCGCTGATTATTTTCGTGAGAACCGTCGTGACATTTTAATTACTCGTTCTACAGTACCTGTATTCCCGGCTTTAGGCTCAATTTTGCCCGTAGTCAATATGGGTAAGGTGAATAATCAAGGTTATGAATTGGATTTGGAATGGAATGATAAGATTCGGGATTTTTCTTATTTTGTAAACGCCAATATGTCTTATTCTAAAAATAAAATTATTTATCAAGACGAGGTTGAACCAAACGAACCTTATATGTGGCGTACGGGTAACGAAGTGGGGGCGCGTTTCGGTTATGTGGAACAGGGCTTTTATACCGAGGCTGATTTTGATGCAGACGGAACCTTGCGTGATGATTTGCCACAACCTACTGCTCAGGTGTATCCCGGTGATATTAAGTTTGCCGATTTGAATGGTGATAATGTAATTGATAATGATGATCAATGTAAGATTGGTCACCCTGCCCGTCCTGCTTATACGTTCGGTTTGAATTTTGGATTCAATTATAGAGGTTTTTTTGCTTCTATGAATTGGTTGGGGGTGGCACAGACTGATTTGCAGATGGGAAATGCGTTTAGACGTCCATTTTATGGTAGGCAGTCTCTATATCAGTATATGGCCGATGGCTGTTGGACACCGGAACGTGCGGAAACAGCCGAATATCCTCGCCTTACATTGAATAATACTTATAATCAGAGTGAGTCTCGGGTGTGGTTGAAAGACGGTTCGTATGTACGACTGAAAAATGTTACGGTAGGTTATAACATTACTCATCCTAAAATATTAAAGGCCATTGGAGCTTCTGCTCTTTCCGTGCAGTTTACTGGTTATAACTTGTTGACTTTTGCTAAGCAGGATATTTGTGATCCGGAAGGTACGATGTCTTCGAACAATACTTATCCGATTACAAAAATTGTTACCTTGGGAATCAATGCAACTTTCTAAAAAAAAAGAATTTATGAGAATCATATATAAAATATTGAGTACCGGTTTGTTGATTGGTCTGCTGACCGGTTGTGAAGACCTGAAGTTCGGTAACGCTTTTTTGGAAAAACCGCTAAGCGACGAGATGTCCATCGATAGTGTGTTTAGCAGTAAGCGGTACGCAGACCAGGCGCTAAACCAATTTTACAAAAGTTTGCCGGATTACTTGCCGAGTTTAAGAGGGTATCATGGCGAAGGATATATTTTGGATGTTTATTCCGATGTCGGATACACGTCTCGATTGTCGTGGAATCATGGAGCGATTACCCCTTCAAGTGGATTTGGTAATTTCCAATATCATTTGACTGGTAATGATGAAGTGATGGGTGACCCTCTTTATGGAATCCGTAAGGCTTATATTTATATTGAAAATGTAGATAGAGTACCTGATATGACGGAAGAAGAAAAAATCATCCGTAAGGCGGAAGCTAAAGTGATTATTGCTAATCATTATGCGACTATGATTCGTTATTACGGAGGGGTACCTTGGATAGACCATGCTTACAAGGCTGACGAGACATTTCTGTTTCCGCGTATGACTTTAGAAGAAACCGTACAGAAGACAGTTGATTTGTTGGATGAGGCGGCAGCTGACTTGCCGTGGTACACTACGGATGCGGAATATGGACATATGACGGCTGCTGTAGCTAAAGCATGGAAGTTCCGCTTGTTGCATTTTGTGGCAAGTCCGTTGTTTAATAGCCAGATTCCTTACTTGGATGGACAGGCGGCTGATGAAAAATTGGTATGGTATGGTGATTATCAACAATCGCGATGGGAAGCTGCTTTAGAGGCTGGTAGAGAATTTTTGCGGTTAAACGCTCAAAACGGAAATTATTACCGCATTGAGAATACAGGCAATCCGCGTGAAGATTATTTGAACGGTTATTTTACAAAAGGTAATCGGGAAGTGATTATGGCTTCTTTCCGTTGGGGTATTTATGATGGCATTGATAAACCATTTCGTATGTATGAAAGTAATTATGGTTCACCACGTAGTAGTTTTGCCGATTTGTTTGAGTGGAAAGCGGATGGCTCTAAATTTGATTGGAACAATCCGGAGCATCGTGCCCATCCTTTCTTCGATGCTAACGGTGATATGACACGTGATGCCCGTTTATATGAGAATTTGGTGGTAAATGGTGATAAATGGCAGGGACGTACCGCTGAAGTTTATTCGGGAGGTCGTGAAGGATTGGGTAGTGGATCGAGTGTCCAACAGAAAACTCAATATGGTTATGGTTATCGTAAATTTATACGTGATAAAAAAGGTGAAATAGCGGGACAACCATATTCTTGTCCCTTGATTCGCATACCGGAAATTTATTTGGGAATGGCCGAAATTATGAATCAATTGGGACTAGCTAATGTGACGGATGAATTCGGCAATACAGCATACGATTATCTGAATTTGGTACATGAACGTGCAGGAATGCCTCCTGTAACACCAGAACGGGTACCGACAGGAGATGCCTTGCTGAATTATTTGTTGGATGAACGTGCTCGTGAATTTAGTCAGGAGGATATGCGTTATTATGATATTATTCGGTATAAGAAAGGAGCTGAATGGGTTACTCGTCCGGTTGAGCGATTGACGACAACTAAAAATGCAGATGGATCTTTCTCGTACGAAATTACTGTATTACCTAATGCGTATCTTTGGAAAGACGCTTGGTATCTGCTCCCGTTCCCCACAGACGAGATGAATAAGAAGTATGGATTGATTCAAAATCCGGGTTGGGAATAATAATTAATGAATGAAGAAAATAATATGAAAAAGTATCTATATATTATAGGATTGACATTTGTCTACTCTTTGAGCGCAATGGCTCAAGAGTTGGTTACAGGTGTCGTGAAAGATGCTTCGGGAAATCCGCTTTCGGGAGTGAAAGTCTCTCAAGTAGGTGAATCCAGACACAATGTGGTAACGGATCAAGACGGAGCATTCTCATTGACCGTAGGAAAAGGGGACTATGTGGAATTAAACTACATGGATTTGTTGATGAAGCGTGTGAAGGTGGAAGGAGAGAAGATGGATATTGTGCTCAATACTCAAAATGATGAGGCGGTTGATTTGGGTTTTATGAAGCGTACGGAGGAGACTCAAACGCAATCTGTGTCTGCCATCTTTTCGGATGACTTTTATAAAGGCGCGACTTCTGTAAGCAGAATGAATAACTCGCTTTATGGTTTGTTGCCGGGCTTGAATCTTACCCAGGGCGTAGGCTGGCAAGCTAACTCAACTTGGCGTGTACGTGGTCAAGGTGGGTTGAGTGGAGCGGCGCCGTTAATCATAGTAGACGGTTTCCGACGTGCTTTGGACGACATCAGTTTTGAAGAAATAGAGTCTGTTCAGGTCTTGAAAGACGGAGCGGCTACAGCTTTATGGGGTACTCGTGGAGCCAATGGCGTGATAGTAGTCAATACCAAGAGGGGAAAATATGATTCGTTTGATATAGACATCAATTATCGCCATGGTTTTGATTTGCCAATTAATGAAATAGAAATGGCGGATGCATATACCTATGCTATGGCGCAGAATGAAGCCTTGTACTACGATGGCTTGCCTTTGCAATATAGTAGCCATCAATTAGAGCAATTTAAGAATGGTTCTAATCCCTATTATTATCCCAATGTAAATTGGTATAAGGAAGGTACCCGCAATTTCAGTGAAAACAATGAATTCAACATTGCTTTACGTGGTGGTGGTCGTAGAGTGCGTTATTTGGCTTTGTTGGATTATAATAATGCCTTTGGTTTGCTGAACGATGATTGGGCGCATTACAATGATCGTATGAGTACGCAAATTCGTAATTATGTATTGCGTTTGCGTATGAATTTGGACGTGGATATTACTGCAAGTACGAAGATGAAATTCAATATGTATGGTACGATTCGGGAGAGTAAACGTCCGAATACAGATATTGATGCTATTTATCAGAATTTTTATAAAGTTCCGGCAGCTGCGTTTCCTATTAAAACCGTCAATAACAACTGGGGGGGTAATACCGTGTTTGGGATGAATCCAATTGCCCAAATCGCTGATGTGGGTTATGTACAGGAAAATGTTCGTTTGTTGTATGGTGATATGCGTTTGATGCAGGATTTCTCTATGTTTTTAAAAGGATTGACTGCTGAGGTAGCCATAGGTTATGATAACTCTGCTACTTTTAACGAAGTAACTAGTAAAGACTATCGTTATGAAATCAGTTATTTGTCGGATGCCGGTCTTCCAACTAGCAATATCCAAGGAGAAAATTCGGCTTTGCAAGTGTCTTCCAGTGGCTTGACTAAACAAATTCTACGTATGGCCATCGAAGGAAAGGTAAACTACGACAGGACGTTTAAGGATCACCAGATTGCAGCATCAGTGGTCTATCGCCAAGAGACGGAAGAAGGGTTGACTCGTGGCACTTCTTATTATCGTCAGAATGTGATGGGTATTTTGGGCTACAATTACAAGAATCGTTATATGGCCGATGTGGTGGCCAATTACCAAGGAACCAGTGTGCTTTTGGATGGCGATAAGTTTCGTTTTTATCCGGCTGTATCCGTAGGATGGAATATGGCTAATGAGGATTTTATGGAAGATGCTTCAGTGGTAGATATGTTGAAGCTGCGTGCTTCGTGGGGGCGTTCTGCTTACGATAACGGTACTGGTTATGGTCTCGGTAATTATTATTGGACAGGTTCCGGTAAATATTTATTTGGGGACGCGGCTGGTACAAGCGTCAGTGGTTTGCGTGAACAACGACTTCCAATTCATCAATTGAATTTAGAAACGGCTGATAAATATAATATAGGCATTGATGCACGTCTGTGGAAGAACTTAACGGCAACTGCTGAGTTCTACTACGACCACCGCAAAGATATTTTGGTAACGAACAATATGGTTTCCGGTATGTTGGGTGTAACCGCTGCACAGAGTAATATCGGTGAGGTAAAAAGTAAAGGCGTGGAACTGAGTTTAGGTTGGAACGACCACATCAAGAGCCATGATTTCAGCTATTATGTGAATGCCAACTGGGCATGGAACGGCAGTGAGGTAGTAGAAGACGGACAGGCTTTCCAACCTTATGATTACTTGTACACCAAGGGACACAAGGTGGGTCAGTTGTTTGGTTTGGAAGCCATTGGTTACTTCCGTGACGAGGCGGATATCGCCAACAGCCCCACGCAGACTTTCTCTACCGTCCGTCCGGGCGACATCAAGTATAAAGACCAAAACGGGGATAACCAGATTAACAGCGAGGACCGGGTGGCTATCGGCAAGTCTACCACGGTGCCGGAAATGGTGATGGGATTGAACCTCGGTTTTGAATATAAAGGTTTTGGTGTAGATATGACATTCCAAGGTGTGACCGGTATTACCAAACAACTTACGGCAGCGGGTGTGCATCGTCCGTTACGGAACGGTAATAATAATGTGTCGATGTGGTATCTGCGCGACAATGTGCGTTGGACAGAATCTACCAAGGACATCGCCAACTTGCCTCGCTTGTCTACATTGTCCAACGAAAATAACTACCAGACCAGCACGCAATGGATTGAAGACGGTTCTTTCTTGAAGTTGCGTAATCTGAATGTGTATTACACGTTGCCGCAGAAGTGGTCGGAGAAGATGAAGATGGATAAGTTTACTATTTATGCCCGTGCGCAGAATGTTTTTTCTATTGATAAGATAGACTATTTTAACTGTGAGGATATTACATTGGGTTATCCGGATGTATTCTCGGTATGTTTGGGCCTGAATATTAACTTTTAAAAGAGATGAATTATGAGAAAGATTAAACTATATTTGATGTTGTTGACGATGGGGGCGCTGAGTGCCTGTGATTTCTTGGACTACGATGGCGAAACATCGGGGAAAACGCAAGAAGAGGCATACGCCTATTATGACAACTTGAACCAGTTGACTACGTATGTGTATACATTTTTGCCAGCAGATTTCGGTTCGATAAGTGATGCAATGCTGGAGTCGGCTTCGGATAACTCCGTGTACACATGGGAAAATAATTCCATTTATTATATGACCAACGGTGTGTGGAGTCCGTTGAAAACGGTGGATACACAGTGGACCTTGTGGACAGGTATCCGGAGTGCCAATTCTTTCTTGGAGAATTTCGACCCGGAAGTACTGAATCGCTTTGAGTACAACGACAATTTCGATGAAATGATTCAGAAGTCGGAAAAGTTTCCATACGAAGTGCGTTTTCTGCGTGCTTTCTATTTCTTTGAATTGGCAAAACGCTATGGAGACATTCCGTTGTTGACACGTACGTATACTCAGGAAGAGATAAATACGGTAGAAAAAACTTCGTTTAATGAAGTGATTGATTTCATTGTACAGGAATGTACGGAGATAGCTCCGGAACTTCCTGTTGATCAGAATGATTTTTGGGATGAAACCGGTCGTGTTACGAAAGGGGCTGTCTTGGCTTTGAAATCTCGTGCCTTGTTATATGCGGCAAGTCCGTTACATAATCCGGAAGGGGATGTTTCCAAGTGGGAGGCTGCTGCTAAAGCGGCATACGAGGTAATAGCTATGAATGAGTATAGTTTGCCTACCATAGCGAATGATCCTTTGTACTCAGATAGAGGAGGAAATGAAGTGCTTCAGTCACCACAATTGATATTCGAACGGCGTAGTACCGGAACAAGCAATGATTTTGAAGCACGTAACGAACCGATGGGTTACGAAGGAGCCGAAGGCGGAAATACACCTACTCAGAATTTAGTAGATGCTTACGAGATGAAGGATGGGACACTTTTTAGTTGGGATAATCCGATACATGTAGCCAATATGTATTATGATACAAACGGAGCACCTACTCGTGACCCTCGTCTTTACTTGAACGTGTTGATGAACGGAGCTACTTGGTTGGGTGAAACGGTAGAGACCTTTGATGGAGGAAAGAATAAAATTTTGGATAACTCTACTCGTACTGGTTATTATTTGCGCAAGTATATGAATCCGTCCGTTTCATTGGATCCGGTAACCCCGAACAAATTGCATCATCATTATATTTTATTCCGTTATGCAGAAATTTTGTTGAACTATGCGGAAGCAATGTACGAATGGCAAGGCTCGGCAGATGCAACAACGGTTGATTGCCCGTTGTCGGCTCGCGCAGCATTGAATCAGGTACGTACTAGTGCCGGAATGCCCAGTGTAACTGCTTCAGGAGAAGATTTTCGTGAAAAAGTACGCAATGAACGTCGGGTGGAATTAGCCTTTGAAGGCCATCGCTTCTTCGATATTCGTCGTTGGAAGATTGCCGGAGATGATGCGGTGCGTAATATTTATGGGGTGCAGATTACCCAAAGCGGTGATTCATATTCGTATCAGAGAGTATTGTTAGAGAACCGTTATTGGGACGACAAGATGTATCTTTACCCTTTCCCGCAAAACGAGGTTTATATGAATCCGAGCAACTTGATACAAAATCCTGGTTGGTAAAAATAAATTAACAAAACTATGAGCAAGAATTTAATATATGGCGTACTGTTTTGCCTGTTTGGTTCTACAATGGCAGGTTGCAGTGATGACGAGGAGGTTTTCTTTGAAGATCTTATTGGCGAGGAAGACATAGAAGTTGTGCATCCAAATGAGAGGGACAAACCCTATCCGCGTGAGGAGCATGAATTGTATGTGAACCCAGCACCGCTGATTGTTCCTCGTTCAGTGAAGGATAAAGATGATTTCTTGGAATTTGAACTATCGCAAGATTCCACCTTTACGAGTGAAAGTACTTATCGGTCTGGGCAAGTGGAATGGTATATGTACAATATCCATGAACAAATGGCACCGGGTATATGGTACTGGCGTTTCCATGTAGTAGATACAGACGGAACCGTAGGACCTTGGAGTGAAGTGAATAAGTTTACGGTGACAGGGAAAGAACCGGTATTTGTCACGCCATCCTTTGAGACTTTCAAACAAAATATACCGACAACATATCCAAGATTAAATTGTTTTTTGGATGCGGATATCCAGAAATTGTCTCTTCCGTTGACTGAAGAACATCCGGAGTTTAGAGATTTGCGTGATAGGGCAAATAGTGCTTTGAACATAACTTTGCCAGCAGATCCATATGACTATAATTTGGAAAATTTGGCTTCGGATGTCAGATACAAGCTAGAATATGGATATATATTGTTGAAAGGAAAACAATATTATGATAAGATACTTCAGATTGGGCGTACACTAATAAACTATGGCATCACTGATGACAAAATGAAAAGCTTGTCGAATTTCAATGCGGGCGGTGCCGTTGAAACAATAAGTATTTGCTATGATTTGTGCCAAGACGACTTAACCGAAGATGAAAAGGCAAAAGCGGAAGATATTATTTTCCGTTTTGTGGACTATTATTATAATGTAAGTCATAAGGGAAGGATTGAAAACCATATTTTTGAAAACCATACTTGGCAGATCGTTATGGCTGAAATGTTTAAAGCCGCTCTTACCATATGTCAAGAATATCCTGAAGCTATGGAGGCTTTAGAATATTATTATGAACTTTGGACTGCACGGGCTCCGGCATCAGGTTTCAATCGAGATGGTGCTTGGATAAATGGTACAGGGTATTTTGATACGAATATTTATACATTGTACTATATGCCAATGATATTTACGCATTTAACGGGCTTTAATTTCTTGGAACATCCTTGGTATAAGAATTTGGGACGGGCATTGACGTATTCTTGGTTGCCGGATACTTATACTACTGGATTTGGTGATATTGGCAACCCTACCCAAGCTCCTTTTAGATTAAGGGTCGCTTTTGCGGATATTTTAGCGCGTGAATTAAAAGATCCTTATGCGGCATGGTATGTGCAGCAGTGTGGTAATTTGCATCAAGATATTGCATTTAGGCTTTATCGTATAGCACGTGAATATCTGACTTATGATGGAAGCAATACGGATGTCTTTGAGAATTTTGTTTGGTATCAAGACATCGGTGAAGGTGTTGCCTATTCTGATATGATAAATCGTGGTAGCAATCTATCATTGGCTTTCCGTTCTAGTCCTTTCGGTTCGGGTAGCCACACTTTGGCTGACCAAAACAGCTTTAAGTTGCTTTACAAAGGCGTGTATGTGTATATGAATGCCGGTTATTATCAGAGCTTTAATGATGCACACAGTTTGCTTCAGTTCCGTAATACCCGTGGACACAATACTATTATGATAAACAACATTGGCCAGCCGTTCACCACTCGTGCGTACGGAAACATACCTCGCGCCTTGAACGGTAAGAACATCGCTTATTTCTTGGGAGACGCTTCCCATGCGTATTGTGGTACGTCTGAATACTCGATGTGGCAGGATGCTTTCGCCAATGCTGGTTTGTCACAGACTCCTGAATATGGTTTTGGTGAAACGCCGTTGAACAACTACAAACGCCACATCTTTATGTTGCGTCCTAACAAGGTAGTGATTTATGACGAGTTGGGGGCTGACGAACCTGCCACTTGGCAATGGCTGCTGCACAGCCCGGTTGAGTTCAATATCGCAGGCAACAAGATTACGACTCACTACGAGGATAAGGGCGGTTTCACTTCGGTGGCTCAGATTTACAGCAACCAAACTCCAGAAATCACCAAGACCAACGAATGGTTCCCTGGAGGAGAGCCTGCCGAAGCGGCTGAAAAGCAATGGCACCTGACGGCTGACTTCCCAGCCAGCCAAAACAGCCGCATCCTGACCATTATCCAAGTGAGTGATGACGGCTTAGTAGAGGATGTTTGGCAGGTGAACAACACCTTTACGGTGGGAGATTGGACTATAGAGGCTGAAATGAATGCCAACAAACCGGCAGCCATTACCATTAAAAACGAGACTAACGGTTGCGTGTTCAGCTACGGTATGGATGCTGTAATCGACGGTTCGGTTTACCAACGCCAACAGGAAGGTTCTTCCTTGTTGTATGACGTGGTGGGCGGTTCTATGCAGGTGCAGGAAATATCCGACAAACCGGTACAGACTACCCGTAGCCTTCATTAAAAACTTTGTTTAACGTAAGAAAAGACAAGTATGAAAAAACTATTTTTGATTATAACGACTTTGTTCGCCGCATTCCTCTCTTCCTGTACGCAGGAAGAGATGGCGGGCGATTCTGACGCTGTCAGCAAGCGTGTAAGCTTATCAGCTGAACTTCCCGGCTCGATAGCCAATACTCGCGCGCAAATCAGTGTGCCGGCTACGCACAAACTGCGTTGCATTTTGGAAGTGTGGACTCGGGGAACAGCCTCTTCTGTTTTGGCCTATCGTGCTGAACAGGCAGTAGAGGCAGGGGGTGTCCCCACGTTTGATTTTGAATTGGATCCGGGTGACTATAGCCTGCTGATGTGGGCGGACTTCATCGAGCGTGATGCCACCACGGAAGATGTTTCTGCAGGAAACGGCGTGGAATATACGCACTATGCGGATTTGTTCTATGACACTTCGGACTTGAAGAACATTACGATTAAGGATGCCGCCGCTATGTTCGATACAGATTTGTGCGATGCGTTTTTCTTGAAGGAAGACATTGACAAAACGGAGGATGCCGTGATACGTACAGTTACCTTGAGCCGTCCCTTCGCCAAGTTGATTGCTGTGGAGAAAAATGATGAGGACTATGCGAAAATAACAGGGTTGTCTGTTTCCTACGATGTACCGGCAGGTTTCAATGTATCTACCGGCGAGCCTTTGGGACAGATGTTGACTGCCGGGTACGCAAAGGATGAAATGCAGTCGGAAGATAACGTCCTGTTTACAAATTACATTTTTGCTTCTTCTTTGAACGGATATTCTTTGCCTGTCGTTTCCATTACCTTGAACAGTACGATAGGCAATGCCAGTTGCGAGATGGCAGCCGGGAGCGTGACGTTGCCGCGTAATCATCAAGTACGGGCTGTTGGTACGTTCTTGGCTGGAGGTACAGTTGTTCCTGAACCGGATCCTGAACCGGCACGAGACCCGATGGTAGGAGACTACTTCTTCATAGATGGAACTTGGAGCAGCGAACTGAACGGAGATAACTTGAACGATTGTATCGGTATTGTCTATGCAGTAGGTCCTAATGAGAATGACGACATCAGTAATTATGGTCCGGAAGCCGAAGGAAAAGAAATCTTAGGATATGTCATGGCCTTGAATAATACGGGTATTCCGAAAGCAGCCGATGGTAGTGATTTGTTCCCGGCTCCGAATGCACGGTATGTGTTGAGCAATTCGCGTCCTTATTTCTATATGCAGACGGAAGCTGGCGGCGCTAAAGATGACGCAGTGACGGTATTGACCAAACAAGACGGTTACTGGGATTCTTTCGACGGATTTACGGCCACGGCGGACTTGTTGGCTCATCCCACTTATACAGGTGCCGCTGATAAAAAATATTATCCGGTATTGCTGGTGTTCGAGACTTGGAAGAAGGTTGCAATCCAACCTGCCAATGCCAGCGAATGGTATATTCCTTCTTCCGGCCAATTGTACGAGGCGGCTATGAAATGTTATGCCGATACGTATGAGTTGACAGATGCGGATATAAATACATACCATGCTTGGGAAATGGAAGTAGAACCGGCTTTGCTCAATGCGTTCAATGCGGCTATTGATGCAGGAGTGGCTACTACGTTCTGTGGCAATACCAATGCTAGCGGATATTATATTTGGACAAGCACCCTGAATGCCGATGCAATGCCGATGGCTATGCAAATTGGTGCGGAACAAGTTACTCAACTTTATTCGAAACCTAACTATCGGACACAAGGTTTGATTCGTCCGTTCTTGACCATTATCAAATAATCATTCATTTAAATTTGTAATACGATGAAAAAAAATATACTTGGATTACTGCTTCTGAGTTGCTGGGCGTTGTGGTTCACTTCGTGCAGCGACGATGAAAACGGCGGTTCGGTTGACGTGCCTGCCGGAAATATGCGGGTGTCTGCCGTATTCCCGGAATCGTTGACGGACGATAGCTTAGGCTTGGAGATGAGTGGACACCAGTTGCGCTTCATCATCGAGTTGTGGACAAAAGGCGATGCCGGACAGTTGGCTTACCGTACTGAACAATTGGTGACGCCTATGGAAGGACAGCGTCGTGCGGAGGTGGAGATTCCCGTCAGTGCGGGTACATATGATTGCTTGATGTGGACCGATTATGTGGATGCCGGTGCTTCTGCCCAAACGGGAGAAGGAGGTAGTAACCGTTATACTGATAAATACTACGACACATCGGATTTACACAACGTGCGCGTAAAGGATATGAATGCCTTGGTGGACAACAATGCCTGCGACGCCTTTTTCTATACTTGTGAGGTGAACAAGAGTGGTGATGCCTGCCTGTTGGATGTGGAAATGATGCGCCCCTTTACTCGGGTCAGCCTGATGGAGAAGAACTTGCGTGAGTTTAGTCTGTTACAAGGATTAAGCGCTACCTTTACCTCTTATCCTCAGTTTAATGTGGCTACGGGTACGGTTGGTGAAGAAACCGCGCAAGTCAACGTGAACTATCCCGATTTCGATCCATCGGTTTCTTCCAATGGAACGCTGTTCTCTACTTACATCTTTGCCAATGCAGAGAGTCGCAAGTGGGGCAATGTAGAATTGACATTTACGACAGAGTTTCACGGGACGCAGACGGTGACCGTACCCGACATCGTGCCCTTGGTACGTGGCAATCATGTCAAGGTCAGCGGTAACATGATGGCCGAATCGCCCGAACCGGATACGGAGTTTGAAATTAACTTCGACATCAATGTGGAAGATTGGTTGACGGATGTCGTGGATGTGGATGTTACCGGTGTAGCCGCTAAGGTGGGTGATTATTTCTTTGCTGACGGAACATGGAGCGGTGCGTTGACGGAAGCAAACAAGGATAACTGCGTCGGCATTATCTTCGCGTTGGGAACCGGCATCGGTGATGACATTAATAACTATGGACCCGAAGCGGCGGGCAAAAAGATTGTAGGTTATGTGGTGGCTTTGGATAACACCAAGACGAATTATGAGGACATGCCTCTCCAAATGAATATCCATGCGGTAAGCGGTCGTCCGATGTGGTATCGGTATAATGACAATGGAACGGAGAGTGCCAGTGATGATACTTTCGATTCAACGGTCACTCCTTTTGAGGCTCCGGAAGCTATTGATGCCCGCAATTTTGTAGGTTACACCAATACGGAAGGCTTCTTGTCATCCGGCTTGTTCACGGCTCATGCCACGGACTTGTCTTACCCCGCTTTGCAGGTATTCAAGAAATGGCGTGATACGGATGCCGTTACTCCGACAAACACCAGCGGATGGTACATTCCGTCCATGGCTCAGTTGTTACGCGCCATCGGTGGCTGCTACGGTTGGGCAGGAGATGACACTTATCCGGTTGTAGAAGTGGATGAAGCCTTCAGAACCTCGTTCCTCCATGCAGTGGAAATGGGTATTGCAACCAACTTCACGACGGGCAACCACTATATGCATACCTCTACTTTGGGACTAAGAAACCCTGCGGAGAATGCGGTGGTTTTGTTCAATGGAACGAGAAACGATAGCAACGACCAAAACACGACTACCAGACCGCAGACTCCGCGTCGTGTCATGGCCGTCATTCGTCCGATGTTGACTATCATCGAATGATTATTTGAGGAATAAACATTTTTTTCAATAGGTTTTTTATATTAATAAGTGAAAAGGGGATGTACAGGTGCTATGCAATGTGCATCCCTTTTTGTCCATAAACAAAAATGATACCTTTTTGAACTACATTATAAGCATTTTATATAATAGTGATAGGGGAAAACTCTGTTCCTGATTACTTTTGCAGCGAAATATTACGATTGTATTAATATGAACGTGAACAACTATATACCTATAAAAATATGAAGAATATAAAAACCGCTTTCTTTTTTATCGTTCTTTCCTTATTGGGGATGAACGTGTGCGCGCAACAACTGAATAAGGAGGTTTTCCGGTTGATAAACTTGGACTATCCGGGACTTTCTGAAGTGAAGTCCGCTTGTATGCAGGGGGATACCGCACAAGCCGCCCGTGCATTGTTGGACTATTACCGCAACCGTACGAATGTGAAACAACCGGAAATTGATATGGAGCACATCACGGTGTCGGACAAAGAGCGTCAGATGGCCGATGAGGCTTTGTCGCATATTCTGTATGCGCACGAAGGCTATCAACCCTCTTTCTATTATGGCAAAGACATCGATTGGACTTATTGGCCGGTGAAGGACAATGAACTGCGTTGGCAGTTGCACCGTCATGGTTGGTTTGTCCCGATGGGGAAGGTTTATTATACGACCCATAATGAGAAATACGCAAAAGAATGGGCGTTCCAGTTTATGGATTGGATTAAGAAGAATCCGTTGGTAGATTTGTCGAATGAAGAATTTGAATTGGCCAGCACAGGTGAGGTGAGAGACGTGGCGGAGAATGCCCGCTTTGCTTGGCGTCCGTTGGAAGTGTCCACCCGTATGGAGAATCAGATTCCGCAATTTCTGCTTTTCCGCAATTCGTCCGCTTTTACACCGGAGTTTTTAAGCGAGTTTTTGGTGAACTACTATAAGCATGTCGATTACGTGAAGCGTCATTACTCCGATGCGGGAAATCATTTGTTGTTCGAGGCGCAACGAGTATTTTATGGGGGTACGTTCTTCCCGGAGTTTAAAGACGCTCCTGAATGGCGCAAGAGTGGCGTGGACGTGTTGGCACGCGAAATCAAGAAACAAGTGTATGACGATGGCGGGCAGTTTGAACTGGATCCGCTCTATCATATGGCCAGCATCGAAATATTCTGCAAGGCACTTCAGATGGCAGATATGAACGGACTGCGCAACGAGTTCCCGCAGGAATTTCTCGATACGGTGGAAAAGATGATTGTATTCTATTACAATATTTGTTATCCAGACTATACGAATCCTTGTT
>CALUIQ010000123.1 GCA_944320735.1 uncultured Bacteroides sp.
GCCCGCCACGTGCCATAGTAGTCGCTGAACGGTTGGTGAATCAGCAGCAAGTCGATGTAGTCGGTCTGCAATTTGCGAAGCGATTCATCGATGCTGGCCTTTGCCCGCTCGTATCCGGCGTTGGAAATCCATACCTTCGTTACGATGAACAGTTCCTCACGAGGCACGCCGCAGTTCTTGATGGCATTACCCACGTTCTGCTCGTTGCCATACGCCTGCGCCGTGTCAATCGGACGATAGCCCACGCTGATGGCATCCCTCACGCACCGCTCACACTCCGACGGTGATACCTGATAAACTCCATAACCCAAAATCGGTATCTCGACGCCGTTTCTCAATTTTACTGTATCCATATTCTTTGAATATTTAGTTTGATTTCTGATGCAAAGGTAGAGAGAAGAAAGATTTCCGTCCATACACAGATTACAGATAGAAGCACCCTTTTCACTGAGACATCTCTTATCTGTTTTCTTCCCAAAAACGAACCGCTCCGTCTATCCAGCCCTCGGCACTCGTCCCGATGCCCAGTCCGAAGCCGTGGCGGAGGTTGGGATAAAGATGAAACTCTGCCGGAATGCCGATGGCTTGCAGAGCTTCCGTGCGGCGGCGCATCGTGTTCGGATTGGCGATGCCATCATTCGAGCCTACCACGGAATAGGTCGGCGGGTCTTGCCGAGTGTATTCGCTATGCCCCGTGTAGGCCATCACCACCGTGCCGGGGCGTGGAAGCCGTGCCGCCCCGAAAGCCGCCGTGCCGTAGGAACCGAGATACGCCGCCATTCGCGCCCCTGCCGAACTGCCCCACACGGAGTAGCCCGCCGTATCGACCTGCAACTCCGTGGCGTGGCGGAAGATGTATTCGATGCCCGCCGCCAAGTCCTCGCAAGCCGTCTGTGCGCTGCCCGTCTGATATTGGATGACAAATGCATTGTACCCCATCCGGCTCAATACCAAGGCGTGGGGAAATCCCTCGTGGATGGAGCCGACATACGAGAATCCACCTCCGGGACAAATGACCGCGAACGGCGCACCCGGCCGTCCACGGAAGAAGAACAGTCCGGCATCCTCGCGCCCCAAGTCGTAGTAAATCTTGCGCCCCGCCGCCACCGAATCAATCATCTGGTTGATGTAGCCCACGCACCGCTCCGCGTCGATATAATTATGGTAAGGGAGCAACCGCGCCACATTCGACAGCGGCATATCTTCGTCATAACCCCATTCCAAAGGCAGGATATATTGGCTGAAGCCCTCGAATGCCGGATGCGCCAAGACATTGGCGATGGTGTTGCGGGTGGTCAGGTGTTCGGTCTTTACCGGAGCAGGACGATTGTCCTCCCCGGAAGGAATAGATGGAGCAGTCGAGTCTTTGCTGCAACCGCCGAAAGATAAGATTGCCATAAGCAAATAGATATTGATAATCATTCTCATTTTGAACTTCAATTTGTACGGGTGCAAAGGTAGGGCGGGAATCGCCCCTCGTCCATACACAGATTACGGATTGAAGCACACATATCACCGAAAGGAATCCATTGCAAGTTGCGCCCAATCAACGGGGTAACACATATCACAGAAACTTGCACCCATTTTACAGATTTGGTTTCCCGCGTGATAGAAAGACCGTAGAAAAGACTAATTTTGTAGCATCATACTTAAATAATGGAGGAAACAAGATATGGGCGACATCATAAACATCAACAGCATCCACGATTATAACGAGTTCTTAGGCATAGAGACACTGAACCCGTTGGTTACGTTCATCGACTTCAAGCAAGTCAAGGTGTTGAAGCATAAGAAGAAACTCTATGGTTTCTATGGCATCTACCTGAAAGAGAAAATACACGGCAAGCTGACCTACGGGCGCAGTCAATACGACTACGAGGAAGGCACGCTGGTATTCGTGGCTCCCGGTCAGGTGGCAGGCATCGACGATGGCGGAGAGACACCCAATCCCGAAGGCTATTGCCTGCTGTTCCATCCCGACCTGCTGCGCGGCACCAGCCTTGTCCGCAAGATGAAGGAATACACCTTTTTCTCCTACGAAGTGAACGAAGCCCTGCATATGTCCGAGCGTGAACGCCAGACCATCTTCAACTGCTTCACCGAGATACAGGAGGAACTGCATCACAGCATCGACAAACACACCCGTAGCATCATTACCTCCAACATCGAAGTTCTGCTCAACCATTGCCTCCGCTTCTACGACCGCCAGTTTGCCACCCGCGAAGTCCTCAACAAGGATGTCCTCACCCGCTTCGAGGACCTGATGGCTGGCTACTTCGATTCCGACAAACCGGAACAAATCGGCCTGCCCACCGTGGCGTGGTGTGCCGACCAGCTCCACTTCTCCGCCAACTATTTTGGCGACCTCATCAAGAAAGAGACAGGCAAGTCCGCCATCGAATACATCCACCTCTTTGTCATCAACCGCGTGAAAGACCTACTGGCAAGCACCAACAAGACCGTGAGCGAAATAGCCTACGAAGTCGGCTTCCAGTATCCGCATCATCTGAGCCGGATGTTCAAGAAGGTGGTGGGATGTACGCCGAATGAGTATAGAAGCGCGATTTGAGACAGCGCACTTTATTATAATAGCATTCAAATGAATCAGTCTGAAAATCTGGTTGCGAAAGTATCCAAAAATACTTGGACAAGTAACCAATGATGCTTAGAAAAGCCACAGGTTTGGGTATCTCAAATCATAGGTTTGCGTATTCTAAAACAGTGGTTCACACTTGGCAAAACACTGGAACATTTAAAGGGAAACACTGCGTCATTTAATGGGATGATGGGTTTCTTTTAATGGGACACTATAGTGTCAAGACATAAAGGTAAATGACGGCGGCGGGAATGGCCATTAGGGCACTGTCGAAGCGGTCGAGCATACCGCCGTGGCCAGGGAGAATGTTGCCGGAGTCTTTGATGCCTAACTGGCGTTTCATCAACGATTCGGTCAGGTCGCCCCAAGTGCCGAATACAACTACTACGGCGGCTAAACCTGCCCATTGGGCGATGGAGAAGAAAGGGTAGCAGTGGGCAAAAATCAAGGAGGAGGCAATGGAGAAAACCGCGCCTCCGATACTGCCTTCCCAGGATTTCTTTGGAGAAATGCGCTCAAACAAACGGTGTTTCCCGATGAGCGAGCCAACGCAATAAGCCCCCGTGTCGCTTAGCCAGATAAATACAAATATGGACAACGGCAGAATGGGGTTGTAGGTAACGCTACTGTTTTCCGGTGAATTGTGGTAGGCCAAAATGTTGAGCAAGGCAAACGGCAAGGCTATATAGAGTTGGCTCAACATAGAGAACGCCCAATTGCCCAACGGATTGGCCTTTTTCAAATAGAGTTCTGTTATCATCACGTAAAGCAACAGGAACAGGTAGGGCAGGAAGATGCGTGCATCCGTCGCCCCGATACAAAAGCTCCCTACCGCCAAGAACAGATAGGCGCCACCCAACGCGGTAATGGTCTTGTTCAGGCCTCCTCCGTTGTATGCATTCATCAAATGACTGAACTCGTGCACACTGAGCGCAGTAATGAGCGTAAACAGTAGGCTGAACGAAATGGGACTCCAAAGGATGCAGCCAACCAACACAACAACGAATATAGCGCCTGTTATGGCACGTTGGGTAAAATTGCTTTTCACGTCTATTCTCCTTATACCATATTATATATATATATATAACCTTACGCTTTGGTCGAATCCTCGTCTTGGCTGTCTTGGCCTTTAGACTCGGATGGCTTTTCCGGAAGTGCGGGAGTATTGCCTTGTGTTTGTTCCTTTACTTCCTTGACGGCCTGTTCCGCTTTCTTGCTTTCTTCTTCGGCAACCTTTTTCAACGCCTTGGCAGTCTCGTTGGCGGTAATGATTTCCTCTGAACGGGAAGCCCACGGGCGTGGACCGAAAATGTGCTCGACATCGTCCGAGAAGATGACTTCTTTGTCAATCAGCAATTGTGCCAAACGGTTGTGTCCCTCCTTGTGGTCGGACAAGATTTGTTTGGCGCGCGCATATTGTTCGTTCACCATTCGTTTCACTTCCTCGTCAATCAGCTCGGCCGTCTTTTCGCTATACGGACGTTGGAACGAGTATTCATCGTTGCTATAATAGCACAAGTTGGGGAGTTTTTCGCTCATTCCTAAGTAGGCAATCATACCGTATGCCTGTTTGGTCACACGCTCCAGGTCATTCATAGCTCCGGTGGAGATGCGTCCTAAAAACAAATCTTCGGCAGCCCTTCCGCCAAGTGTTGCGCACATCTCGTCGAGCATTTGCTCTTTAGTGGTGATTTGGCGCTCTTCGGGCAGATACCAAGCGGCTCCCAAAGCCCGTCCACGCGGCACGATGGTCACCTTGATAAGCGGGTTGGCGTATTGCAACAACCACGAGATGCTGGCGTGTCCTGCCTCGTGGATGGCGATGGAACGCCGTTCTTCTTCGGTCGTGATTTTCGTTTTCTTCTCCAGTCCGCCTACGATACGGTCTACGGCATCCAAGAAGTCTTGTTTGCCAACCGATTTCTTGCCGTGGCGGGCGGCTATCAGGGCAGCTTCGTTGCATACATTGGCAATGTCGGCACCCGAGAATCCAGGGGTTTGGCGAGCCAGTAAGTCTACGTCCACCGTATTGTCCAATTTCAACGGGTGCAGATGTACGCCGAATACCTCTTTGCGTTCGTTCAAGTCCGGCAAGTCCACGTGTATCTGGCGGTCAAAACGTCCGGCACGCAGCAAGGCTTTGTCCAATACATCCACGCGGTTGGTGGCGGCCAATATGATGATACCGCTGTTCGAGCCGAAACCGTCCATTTCGGTCAGCAATTGGTTGAGCGTATTCTCGCGCTCATCGTTCCCACCCATCGCGGCAGCCTTGACACGGGCGCGTCCCACGGCGTCTATTTCGTCTATGAATACGATACAAGGGGCTTTCTCCTTGGCTTGGCGGAAAAGGTCGCGTACACGTGAGGCACCTACTCCGACAAACATTTCCACGAAGTCGGAGCCTGCCAATGAGAAGAAAGGAACATCTGCCTCTCCTGCCACGGCTTTGGCCAACAAGGTCTTGCCGGTGCCCGGAGGGCCTACCAACAAGGCTCCCTTGGGTATCTTACCGCCCAAGTCGGTGTATTTCTGAGGCTCTTTCAGGAACTCCACAATCTCCTGCACTTCCTGTTTGGCTTCGGCCAATCCCGCAACATCTTTAAAAGTCACCTTGACATTGTTGGAGCCTTTCTCGAAGAGTTGCGCTTTGGAGCGTCCTACGTTGAAGATGCCTGCGCCACCAGTGCCTGCGCCTCCGGTCCACCGGCGGGACAAGTACATCCAAAAACCGATAAAGAAGATAAGAGGCAACAAGTTCCAAAAGATGGCTCCCATATAGTTCCCTTTCTTTTCGTAGGTGATGGAGCCTTCAAACTGGACTTCTTGCAGGAAGTTCTCCAGGCTTTCGCGTGAAGGTGCTTCGGTGGCTATCATCGGGTTGCGTCCTACACGGCTTGAGTCGCTTCCAAACACATCTTTCACGTGTTGGGCTTTGATGTAAGCCTCCACGGTGTTGTCATCGTAGCCGATAATCCGGTTGATATAGTCTTGGCTGACGTAACTCTTGAACTCATTGTACGGAATCTCCTTGGAATTGGAGCCGTTCAGGTTGGTGAACCATAAGACGCCTATCATTAATAATATGAGCAGATAGAACCAGTTCAAGTTGAACTTGAAGCGCGTCTTGTCGTTCACAGGTTTGTTCGTATTGTTGATATTGTTGTTCATAAGCTATTAATCGAGGTCGGGAATTTGGGTTAATCGGGCGTCTGCCCATAAAGTCTCTAAGTTATAAAACTCTCTCGCTTCCGGCATGAAGACATGTACCAGCACGTCCGCATAATCCATTGCCACCCATTGCGCATTGCGTAAGCCGTCTACGGCATACGGTTTGGCGTTAGCTCCCTTGCGGGCAAACTCTTTCACGGATTCTACAATGGCTGTTACCTGGCTGGGGGAGTTCCCTTGGCAGATAATGAAATAGTTGCATATCGTATCGTCTATTTGCGTCAGGTCGGCAATGACAATCTTTTTCCCTTTTTTATCTTGGATTCCTTCGGTGATTTGTTCAATCAGTTTTTTCGTTTCGCTCATTATACGTTATTATGGTTTTTAAACAGTTGGCAAATATACGCCCTTTTCTTGTATCTATCACTGAAAAAGTGAAAAGTCTTTTGTTTTTTGATTTTTTTTAGGGATATAAATCTTTGGAAAAGGCTGTATTATCATTTTTCTGAAGAAAAAATGCCCAAAATAGTTTGGGTTTCTAAAAAAGTTCGTATCTTTGCAACCGCAAAACCGAAAGGTGGCCAAGTATTGGGCTATGGTGTAATGGTAACACTACAGATTCTGGTCCTGTCATTCCTGGTTCGAATCCAGGTAGCCCAACTGAAAATCCCCATCCGAACATATGTTTCAGATGGGGATTTTTCTTACTTTCTTTTCCGCTATGGGCTACCTCACGTCCGCTCCCCACATCATTTTGCTGCGCAATGTGTTGAAGAACGCATGGTTGTAGCGCTTTACCACCTTGACGGTATAGTCGGCACGCGAGATGGTGAGGCGGGTCGTTTCGTTGCATGCCTTGCTGCGTCCGTCTATGGCGACGAGGAAGTTATGGTTGCGGCTCTCAACGTCGAGCGTGATGGTCCAATCGTCACAGATGACGATAGGTCGCATGTTGAGGCTATGGGGGGCGACGGGAGTAATGGCGATGGTTTTGCTATGGGGCACGATGATGGGGCCGCCCACGCTGAGCGAGTAAGCGGTGGAGCCGGTAGGCGTGGCGATGATGAGACCATCGGCCTGGTAAGTGGTGAGCGGTGATCCGTTGATGGCGGTGTGTATGCTGATCATAGAGGAACTGTCCCGTTTCAGCACAGCTATCTCGTTGAGGGCATAGGGTGCCTCCATCAAGGCAGGGTCGTCACATTGCAGTTGGAGCACCCGCCGTTCGTCCAGCGTATAGCGGTGCTGATGGATTTCTTCGAACGTGCTTTCCATCTCTTCGGGGGAGATGTCGGCCAAGAACCCCAAGCGGCCTATGTTGATGCCCAATATGGGGATGCCTTTCCTTCCTACCCGGCTGGCGGCTTTCAGGAATGTGCCGTCTCCCCCAAGACTGATGACCATGTCGGCGTCGAAGTCGTCCCCGTCAAACAGTTGCATGGGCGGCAGGCTGAGCCGTAAGTCGGCGGTGAGAAACTGGTGAAACTCTCGGCAGATGCTTATCTGCGCGTTATAGCGGCCGAGCAGATGGAACAACTGTTCGGCATAAAACGACTTTTTCGCTTGATACGTATTTCCAAAGATGGCAAATTTCATAAGGGCTGTTTGTGATTTGAACTGCAAAGATGCTATTTTTTTATAAGAAACCGGTTAACTTATCACTATTATTTGTACTTTTGCCGCCAAACAAAGGAAGCGTATATGACTAAATTGAGTGTTAATATAAATAAGGTGGCAACGTTGCGCAACGCTCGTGGAGGAAATGTGCCCGACGTGATAAAAGTTGCCTTGGATTGTGAACGCTTTGGGGCGGATGGCATCACGGTGCATCCGCGTCCTGACGAACGCCATATCCGTAGAAAAGACGTGTATGACCTGCGGCCGCTGCTGCATACCGAGTTTAATATCGAAGGTTATCCGTCACCGGAGTTCATCGACATGGTCTTGAAGGTGAAGCCTCACCAAGTGACTTTGGTGCCCGATAGCCCTACTCAGCTGACGTCCAATGCCGGGTGGGATACGAAGGAGAACCTTGCTTTCCTGAGCGAGGTGTTGGAACGACTTAACAAAGCCGGCATACGGACATCGGTTTTCGTTTCTACGGACGTGGAAATGATAGAGTATGCCGCCAAGGCGGGGGCCGACCGGGTGGAGCTGTACACCGAGCCTTATGCGTCGGGCTATGCCAAGAACCGTGAAGAAGCGGTGGCTCCGTTCGTCGAAGCGGGCAAGGCGGCGCGCAAGTTGGGCTTGGGCTTGAATGCCGGTCATGACTTGAGTTTGGAGAATCTGAATTATTTTTATCAAAATATACCCTGGTTGGATGAAGTGTCCATTGGCCACGCCTTGATATGCGACGCGTTGTACTTAGGACTGGAGAAAACCATTCAGGCGTATAAAAACTGTCTTCGCTGATGAATACTGTAATGCTTGTAATGGCTCAGGCGGCTTCGTCGCTGGCCGACTCGATTGCCGGGGAAAATCCGGTGCTGACTCCTGTGGCCGGGCCGGAGGAGATGACTTTGTGGGGAATGGCCGTTAAGGGCGGTTGGATTATGATAGTGCTGGCTGTATTGTCATTGATATGTTTCTACATCCTCTTTGAACGGAACTATGTGATACGAAAGGCCGGCAAGGAGGATCCGATGTTCATGGATAAGATTAAGGACTATATCTTGAGCGGAGAAATCAAGTCGGCTATCACTTATTGCCGGAGTGTCAATACGCCGTCGGCCCGCATGATAGAAAAGGGAATCAGCCGGTTGGGACGTCCCGTAAGCGATGTGCAGGCGGCCATCGAGAATGTAGGCAACTTTGAGGTGGCCAAGCTGGAGAAGGGATTGAACATTATGGCGACCATTGCGGGCGGTGCTCCTATGATAGGTTTCTTGGGGACGGTGACCGGTATGGTGCGCGCTTTCTTCGAGATGGCCAATGCCGGCAACAATGTAGACATCACGTTGTTGTCCGGAGGTATTTACGAAGCGATGATTACAACCGTTGGCGGTTTGGTAGTGGGCATCATTGCCATGTTTGCCTACAACTACTTGGTGACCTTGGTGGACGGAGTGGTGAACAAGATGGAGGCCAAGACAATGGCTTTCATGGATTTGCTGAATGAACCATGTTGAAGCGTAGAGCCAAAATATCACCCACGTTCAGTATGGCGTCCATGACGGACGTTATCTTCCTGTTGCTGATATTCTTCATGATTACCTCGACGGTCGTTTCGCCCAACGCCATCAAGGTGTTGCTTCCGCAAGGCAAAGAGCAGACCTCCGCGAAACCTTTGACGCGGGTAATCATCGACAAGGAACTGAATATGTATGCGGCTTTCGGGAACGATGCGGAACAAACCATTACAGTGGAGGAACTGACTCCTTTCCTGCGTGCTTGCGCCGAACGAGAGCCGGAAATGTATGTGGCGCTTTATGCGGACGAGTCGGTGCCTTATCGGGAAATCGTGAAGGTGCTGAACATCGCCAACGAGAATCATTTCAAGATGGTGTTGGCCACACGTCCGCCGGAGAAAGAATGATAATTTGAAAAAGAAGAGATACGTGCTGTGACTCAAAAAGAAAAAGGGAAATATATAGGTGTGATAGGAGCGTTGCTGGTGCATGTGGCGTTGCTTGTCTTTTTGATAGCAGTAAGTTTCATTGTTCCTGCGCCTGCCGCGGAGGGTGGTATGCCGGTGGTGCTGGGTGAAGTGCCCGAAGCCGGTGGCATGGACGAGCCCTCGTTGGTGGAAGTGGACGTGATGCCGGAAGAGGTTGCTCCGGAAGTAATGGAAACTGTGGAGCAAGACATCCTGACACAGGATATGGAGGAAACCGTGGCTTTGCAGCCGAAGACGGAAACAGAGAAGGAAGAAGTAAAGGAACCCGAAAAGACCGAAGCCGAAAAGGCGGAAGAAGCCCGAAAGTTGGCGGAAGCCAAGGCTGAGCGTGAACGGCGCGAAGCCGAAGAAGCGGCCAGGAAGAGAGTGACCGGAGCCTTTGGCAAGGGAGCCAAAATGGAGAACAAAGGCAACTCGACGGGTGAAGGCGTACAAGGAAGCCCGGAAGGTAATTCGTCTACGGGTGCTACAACGGGAGCGGGTGGTTATGGAAGCTTCAGCCTGAACGGACGCTCCATTGGCGAAGGAGGTTTGCCCCGTCCGGTATATAATGTGCAAGACGAGGGCAGGGTCGTGGTGACCATTACCGTGAATCCCGCCGGCTATGTGATAGCGACCAGCATCAATCGCCAAACCAATACCGTGAATCCCGCTTTGCGGAAGGCGGCGGAGGATGCGGCCAAGAAAGCCCGCTTCAATGCCGTCGAGGGAGTGGACAACCAGACGGGGACAATTACGTATTATTTTAACTTGAAATAATTATAAGTGTACAGAATTAATTGATGTCATTTGTAGGAGTTAAGAAGTTAAGGAGTTATCACTCCGCTTCACTCCGTTAGGAGTTAAGCCGATACCTTTTAAATACCTTTTAGTGTATATGATAAGCCTACTATCGGCTTAACTCCTTAACTTCTTAACTCCTTAACTACTGATATCGTATAAACTAAATATGATTAATTACTTATAAAAAAGAAAGGATACATTATGGGAACTGTTTATGTTTTTTTTGCGGACGGGTTTGAAGAAATGGAGGCATTTGCCGCTGTAGATATTCTGAGGCGTGCCGAAGTGAAGGTGTCTATGATATCGGTCACTCCCGATGAAATTGTAAAAGGAGCGCATGGCGTATCGGTCTTGTGCGATCAGAATATAGCCAACGCAGATTTCTATGACGCTGAGATGTTGGTATTGCCCGGTGGACTGCCCGGTGCCCAAACGCTGAACGATTGTGAAGACCTGCAACGCCTGCTGAAAAAGCAAGTGGAAGATAATAAGAATGTGGCAGCCATCTGTGCCGCACCGATGGTATTGGGTAACTTGGGCTTGCTGAAAGGTAAGAAAGCCACTTGCTATCCGGGTTTCGACAAATACTTGGAAGGGGCTGAATACACGGGTGCGATGGTAGAGAAAGACGGTAACATCATTACCGGCAAAGGTCCGGGTGCCGCCATCGAGTTTGCTTTGGCATTGGTAGAGCATCTTTGCGGCAAGGAGAAAGTCAAGGAGTTGAAGAACGCCATGTGCCTGACTCGTTAAGCGTATGACGGAATATGTGCTGATTGTGGCCGGAGGCAAGGGGCTGCGCATGGGGACGGAACTGCCCAAACAGTTTCTCCCGATAGGGGGCAAACCGGTATTGATGCGTACCATAGAGGCTTTTTACGCTTACAATCGGGACATCCAAATGATAGTGGTGCTTCCGCACAGCCAGCAGGATTTTTGGGCTGAACTGTGTGAGAAGCACCGTTTTGTATTGCCACACCTGGTGGCGGATGGAGGTGAGACCCGTTTTCATTCGGTGAAGAACGGTTTGGAGTTGGTTAACGAACCGGCTTTGGTCGGCGTGCACGATGGAGTGCGGCCTTTTGTCTCGCAAGAAGTGATAGCCCGTTGCTACAAAGAAGCCGCTTTGCGGAAAGCGGTCATTCCGGTGGTTGATATCGTGGAGACCGTACGGCATCTGGTGTCGGGCGGAAGTGCTACCGTAAACCGCAGTGATTATAAGTTGGTGCAGACTCCGCAAGTCTTTGACGCATCGTTGTTGAAGGAGGCGTATCGTCTGCCTTATGTGTCCGCGTTTACCGATGACGCTTCGGTGGTAGAAGCCATGGGACAACCGGTGACTTTGGTGGAAGGCAATCGTGAAAACATCAAGATAACGACTCCTTTCGACTTGAAAATAGCTTCGGCTTTGTTGGGCGAATGATTGATTTAGCTGCGAGTGACATAAAGTTTTTGCCGGGCGTAGGACCGCAACGCGCCGCAGTGCTCAACAAGGAATTGGGCATCTATACCCAGCGTGATTTATTGTATTATTTCCCTTATAAATATGTAGACCGCAGTCGCATCTACACCATCCGCGAGTTGGACGGTGCTATGCCTTACATTCAGTTGAAAGGACAGATTCTGAGGTTTGAAGACATAGGCGAGGGCAGACAGCGTAGGCTGGTGGCTCATTTCTCGGATGGGACAGGTGTGGTGGATTTGGTTTGGTTTCAAGGCATCAAGTATTTGTTGGGTAAGTATAAGGTTCATCAAGAATACATTGTCTTCGGCAGGCCTACCGTTTTCAATGGGCGTGTCAATATCGCCCATCCGGATATTGACTTGGCGGCAGACGTGCAGATGAGCAGTATGGGTTTGCAACCTTACTACAACACAACGGAGAAGATGAAACGGAGTTTTCTGAACTCCCAGATGATCGTGAAGCTGATGACAAGCGTGGTGAAGCAAGTCAAGGAACCTTTGCCTGAGACCTTGTCTCCCGCCATTGTGGCCGAAAACCACTTGATGCCATTGACGGACGCTTTGCGGAACATTCATTTTCCCGGCAACGCGGAACTGTTGCGCAAGGCTCAATATCGGTTGAAGTTTGAGGAACTTT
This sequence comes from uncultured Bacteroides sp., assembly GCA_944320735.1. Taxonomy (GTDB): domain Bacteria; phylum Bacteroidota; class Bacteroidia; order Bacteroidales; family Bacteroidaceae; genus Bacteroides. Next base: position 12,271 of record CALUIQ010000123.1, read on the forward strand.
TTTATGTCCAGCTTAACATCTTGCGTTATGCGCGCGACCGCCAACGTAAGTACAGAGGCTATGTGTTCAGTCGGGTAGGGGACATCTTCAATACTTTTTATTCTCAAAATCTACCATTTCAACTGACCGGTGCTCAAAAACGGGTGTTGAAAGAAATCCGTCGTGACGTGGGTTCGGGAAAGCAGATGAACCGTTTGCTGCAGGGCGATGTCGGGAGCGGTAAAACATTGGTGGCTTTGATGAGTATGCTGATGGCGTTGGACAATGGTTTCCAAGCCTGTATGATGGCACCAACCGAAATATTGGCCAACCAGCATTACGAAACTATTCGTGAGCTGCTTTGCGGAATGGATGTGCGGGTTGAGTTGCTTACCGGTTCCATCAAAGGAAAGCGGCGCGAAGCCATCCTTCAAGGGCTATTGACGGGCGAAGTGCAAATCCTGATAGGCACTCATGCCGTGATAGAAGATACCGTGAATTTCGCTTCTTTGGGATTGGTTGTTATTGATGAGCAACATCGTTTTGGTGTGGCGCAACGTGCCCGTTTGTGGACCAAGAATGTGCAGCCTCCCCATGTGTTGGTGATGACGGCTACCCCAATTCCTCGCACGTTGGCGATGACCCTGTATGGCGATTTGGACGTTTCCATCATTGACGAGCTTCCGCCGGGACGCAAACCGGTTGCTACTTTGCATCAGTTTGAGAATAATCGGGCAAGTCTGTATCATTCCGTTCGCAAGCAGATTGCCGAGGGACGCCAGGTGTACATCGTTTACCCGTTGATTAAGGAGAGCGAAAAAATGGACCTGAAAAATCTGGAAGAAGGTTACTTGCATATTTGCGAAGCTTTTCCCGATTGTACGGTGTGTAAGGTGCACGGGCAAATGAAGCCGGCGGAAAAAGACGAGCAGATGCAGCGTTTCGTGTCGGGCGAAGCGCAGATTATGGTGGCTACCACCGTGATAGAAGTAGGGGTGAATGTGCCCAACGCTTCGGTGATGATTATTGAGAATGCCGAGCGTTTCGGCTTGTCGCAACTACACCAGTTGCGCGGGCGTGTAGGACGAGGTGCTGACCAGTCATACTGCATCTTAGTGACAGGCTATAAGTTGAGCGAAGACACTCGTAAGCGAATAGAAATTATGGTGCGCACCAATGATGGTTTCGAGATTGCGGAAGCCGACTTGAAATTGCGCGGGCCGGGCGATTTGGAAGGAACACAGCAAAGTGGTGTGGCTTTTGACTTGAAGATAGCCGACATTGTACGTGATGGGCAGCTTTTACAATATGTGCGCGAGGTGGCACAAAAGTTGATAGAGGCCGACCCTAATGGCGTAAACCCTGAAAATGAAATTATCTGGAAGCAGTTGCAGGCACTCCGGAAAACCAATGTGAATTGGGCTGCCATCAGCTGAATATCGGACAGAAAGTCATAATGTTCGCATAATATGTTGTAAAACATATATTCTGTAAGTCCCTGTTTTTTAGTTTTTTATTGGTGTAATGATGGCTCTGCTTCTCTGTGCAGTCAGAAAAATAGTTAAATTGTCATTCGCTATATCAAGGAGAAATATTACCTTTGAGAGAATTTTTTGAAAAACCGATATTCGCATACAAACTATAAGGTTCTGATAAGCCGTTCATGCTTGCTACGGATATCAAAAAAAGGACGACAATACGGAATGAATTTAACTTGGATTAAAACAACTTTATGTGCAGCTACGGCTATGGTGAGTTTGAACACATTCGCTCAAGACCTCATAGCCCGTCAGGCGCCTATCGATAGAAAACTGAAAAGTGTAGACTCATTGGCTTTGCAGAAGCAGATACGGGTGGAGCAGTCCCTTTATCCCGCTTTCGACATCTATCCCTCGTGGAATACAAAGCAAGTTCACGTATATGGCGATGCCATTATCCCTGAAAAATACGTGATAGACCTTACGGGATTCTGTATGCCCACAGAACAAACAAAGATTAACGATGTTTTTGGTTATCGGCCTCGTCGTCGTCGGGCACATTATGGCTTGGATGTCAAGGTATATGTAGGAGATACTATTCGTTCGGCTTTTGACGGCAAGGTGCGTGTGGTGCAAAACCAAGGTCGTCGTGGATATGGAAAATACATCGTCATTCGTCATGATAATGGTTTGGAGACCATCTACGGCCACTTGTCCAAGCAACTGGTGAAGCCCGACCAATTGGTAAAGGCGGGAGAACCTATTGGCCTTGGTGGAAATACCGGTCGTTCCACGGGTTCACACCTCCATTTCGAGACCCGTTTCTTGGGCATAGCCATTGACCCGGCTTTGATGTTCGACTTCGAAAAACAGGATATTGTGGCAGATACCTATACCTTTGAGAAGAATAAGAAAGGAAACGGAGGCAAGGGCAATCTGTTCTACAAGGTGAAGAAAGGAGATACGTTGTCGCGTATCGCGGCTCGTCAAGGAGTCAGTGTTAGCCAGCTTTGCCGTTTGAATCATATTACGCGTCGCACCATCTTGCGTCCCGGTCAGGTGTTGCGTTGCTCATAAAGATAAACGTAAAACAATCAGTAATAATTATCCGCACAAAACACACGGCGTGGGTGGACGCACGCAGGCTTCATAAAGCATGGATGAAAGTCTATGTGAAGTGTTGCCTGCGTGTTTTTTATGCTCAAAATCCTTCCTCGTACGTTTCAATCGCTTTTATACGGAGAACCATCAAAAATAGTCCAATCATTTCATAATGATTATCCGAAACTTGTTTCAGTAACTATTGCTACAATGTTGCATTGGTCATTGAAACGGTGTTGCATTGGTTATTGAAACGGTGTTGCATTGGCTATTGAAACGATGTTGCATTGGCCATTGAAACGGTGTTGCATTGGTTATTGAAACACCTCCATCTTCTTTAATGATTCTCGGAGTAGTCCGAAAAACCGATTGCAATATACAATCCTATAGAAGTATCCCAAGTTCGATTTCTAAGTATCCTTGCTGTCTTTGCCAAGACAGCTTGCTTACTTTGCCATTTCAGCTTGCTGTCTTTACTAAGACAGCTTACTTGCTATTTATCCTTATTTCACGCTTGGGTTTTCATTCGAAGTGACAGGCGCATTCCTTTGCGGTGTTCATTAATAATATTTAGAATGCCCCTTTCTTCTTTATTCCTTAATTATTCCTAACTTTGCGGCCTAATAGGGAATGTAAGAGATGGAACAAGCGAAAGAGACGGAACAAAAGGTACGGAAGCCTGCCGCACGGAAGATACGATTGGCTGTAAGGATATGGGTCAATGTGTGTCGTTTTGTGTTGGGAGGCGTTTTTGTTTTCTCCGGATTCGTCAAGGTCATCGACCCTTTTGGCTTCTTTTATAAGTTGCAGGACTATGCCACGGCTTTTGGTATGGGAGCATGGGTGCCTGCGTCTTTGTTGTTTATGGCTGGCGTGGCATTGTCTGCCATTGAGTTTTACGTCGGTGTCTGCCTTTTCTTGGGCATCCATAAAAAAGTAAGTTCCACCATGGCGCTTGTGCTGATGGCGTTTATGACACCGCTTACGCTTTATTTGGCCATAGCTAATCCTGTTTCGGACTGCGGCTGTTTTGGCGATGCTTGGGTGCTGACCAACTGGGAGACCTTTGGGAAGAACGTGGTATTGTTGGTGGCAGCCTTGTCTGTGTCCAGGTGGAAGAAGGAAGTGGTTCGTTTCATTTCCCGAAAGATTGAATGGATGTTCTCGATGTATACCATTCTGTTTATCTTTGCGCTGTCGTTTTACTGCTTGCGCAATTTGCCCATCATTGACTTCAGGCCTTATAAGATAGGGGTGAATATTAAGGAAGGAATGGAAATTCCGGCTGACGCGAAACCTACTGTATATGACACACGCTTTGTGTTGGAGAAAGGGGGAAAACGGCAGGAATTTACTTTGGAGAATTATCCGGACAGTACGTGGACCTTTGTGGAGACACGTCATGTGATAAAGGAGAAAGGTTATGAACCGCCTATCCATGATTTCTTCATGCAGGAGGTGGAGACGGGAGAAGACATCACGGAACAGGTCCTGGCGGATGAAGGATATACGTTCCTATTGATAGCCCACCGGATTGAAGAGGCGGATGACGGTAATATCGACTTGATAAATGAAATCTATGACTATAGTGTGGAGCACGGTTATGGTTTTTATGCGTTGACCTCGTCGGAGGAGAAGAATATTCTGCTGTGGTGTGACCGCACAGGGGCGGAATATCCGTTCTGTTTGGCCGATGACATTACGTTGAAGACCATCGTACGCTCCAATCCGGGATTGTTGCTGATAAAAGGGGGAACTATCTTGAACAAGTGGAGTGACAGCAACCTGCCTGACGAATATGTGCTGACCGATGCGCTGGAGAAAATTCCCTTGGGACAGCAGAAATCGGTCAATGTATGGGAAACCATTGGCAAGGTCTTGTTGTGGTTTATGATTCCTTTGTTCCTGATTTTGTTGCTTGACCAACTGTTTATAAAGCGGAGAATCAGGAGAAAGCTGGCTTGAATGAGAAAGACAAGAGAACAATATATTAATCTTTAAAACTGAAAACAAAATGAGAAAGAACATTGTTGCAGGTAACTGGAAAATGAACAAGACCCTTCAGGAGGGTATTGCACTTGCAAAAGAACTGAATGAAATGTTGGCTAACGAAAAGCCTAACTGCGATGTAATCATCTGCACGCCGTTTATTCACTTGGCTTCCGTGACTCCGTTGGTAGACCCCGCCAAGATTGGCGTAGGTGCCGAAAATTGCGCCGACAAGGAGTCAGGTGCTTATACGGGCGAAGTTTCCGCCGCTATGGTGGCTTCTACGGGTGCCAAGTATGTCATCTTAGGACACTCAGAGCGTCGTGCTTATTATCACGAAACGGTTGAAATTCTGGCAGAGAAAGTGAAACTGGCTTTGGCTCACGGGCTGACTCCTATTTTCTGTATCGGTGAAGTGTTGGAGGAGCGTGAGGCCAACAAGCAGAATGAAGTAGTGGCTGCTCAGCTGGCTTCAGTGTTCTCTCTTTCTGCTGAGGACTTCTCTAAGATTATTCTGGCATACGAACCTGTATGGGCTATCGGTACTGGCAAGACAGCTACTCCGGAGCAGGCACAGGAGATTCACGCCTTCATCCGTTCGACGGTGGCTGCCAAGTATGGTCAGGAGATTGCTGACAACTGCTCTATCCTGTATGGTGGTAGCTGCAAGCCTTCTAACGCAAAGGAACTGTTTGCCAATCCTGATGTCGATGGTGGATTGATTGGCGGTGCTGCTCTGAAGGCCGCTGATTTCAAGGGTATTATCGACGCATTTAATTAATAATCAGAAAACACAGAAGACCGCGCTGTTGCATAGCTTGCGGCGCGGTACTTCTCTTTTTTTATAGACTTTCATAAACCGTATTTGCATGAAACGTATTCTATTTACAGCTTGTGTGGGTATGATAGCACTGACAGCCACAGCCCAGAATAATATAGTCAAGAGCTTGGAGCGCAATGTTCCCGGCCAAGGGAAAGTGACCATTCATCAAGATCCGCGCATCGAAGCGCTGATAGGAAGAGAATATGTTCCTTCGCAGAGCGGTGAACAAGAGTTCCTGAAATGTCCGGGCTACCGGGTACAAGTGTATGCGGGTAACAACACGCGCCAAGCCAAGAATGAGGCGGATGCGGTGGCAACGGCTGTCAGAGAGTTATTCCCCGAGTTGACAGTATATACGTTCTTCAATTCTCCGCGTTGGCTTTGCCGGGCAGGCGATTACCGCAGCGTGGAGGAGGCCGATGCCATGATGCGCCGTTTGCGTGCTACGGGGGAGTTTAAGGAAGTTTCCATTGTAAGAGATCAAATCAACATTCCGTTATAAATTATATATTATCGAACAGAGAAAGACATGTTAGACAAAGAAGTTATCACATCACCCTATTTGGACGAATTGGAAGAGCACTATCTTCGTATCCTTACGCTGTTGGGAGAAGATCCTACTCGTGAAGGCTTGCTTAAAACTCCTGAGCGTGTGGCAAAAGCCATGCTGACGTTGACTAAGGGATATAGTATGGATCCGCATGAAGTATTGCGTTCGGCAAAATTCAAAGAAGAGTACAGCCAAATGGTGATTGTGAAAGACATCGATTTCTTTTCGCTGTGCGAGCACCATATGTTACCTTTTTACGGCAAGGCGCATGTGGCTTATATTCCTAACGGTTATATTACGGGACTGAGCAAGATTGCTCGTGTAGTGGACATTTTTTCCCACCGCTTGCAGGTGCAGGAGCGTATGACCCTGCAAATCAAAGAATGTATTCAGGAGACACTGAACCCATTGGGTGTGATGGTCGTTGTAGAAGCTAAACACATGTGTATGCAGATGCGTGGGGTAGAGAAACAAAACGCCATTACCACCACTTCGGACTTTACCGGTGCCTTCAACCAAGCAAAGACTCGTGAGGAGTTTATGAATCTGATAAAGAGGCCGTGATGTTTTAGAGTTTCAGCACCACCCTGTCTCCCAATCGTTTAGCCATAAGGCTTTGTACTTGGCGCAGTTCGTTGTAACGTTGCATTACGGTGGTGCACTGCTCGTTGTCATTCGCCACGGCAGGATCCTGCAAGGCTTTGAGGATGTGTTTCAACTCCTCGTTTACAATGGCAAACTTAAAGTTGGTCATAAGTGTAGGTACCAATTCATACAGTCGTTCTTCGTCCGTTACTATTTTCTGTGCCTTGGAGTGGTATTTGCTCAGTTGGTAACGGTCGCTTATCAAGTCTGCGCTGAGTTGTCCGATGACCGGGTCGGGATGATTCAGAAAATAATGTTCGGCTATGAATCCGGGATGTTGGAGCTGTTCGGCGGCTTCCGTCAGGATTTGTCGGTGTAGTGGGTTGTGGAAAGACAAATCGTCTTGTTGCAAGTCCGCTATTACATATTCGATGACGGTCACCGGACGTTCGTTCCCTTCTTCATCGGTCACGTTGCACATAATCCGCTCTCCGTAGCGTACAATCATCTGAATGATTTGTTGCTCGTATCGGTAAAACTCTTGTCCCTCCTTGCCTTCTTCAGGGATGAAAGAGGTGTATGCCGTGTCAGAGGCTGGCACATGTTCCGTCTCGGTTTCAGACGGAGGCGGCAAGGTGTCGCCTTCAAGACCAGAAGTTGCAGGCGTGCTGGAGCCGTCGGACTGTGCTTGTGCGTTGCGCCGACGTTCTCGTTCGCGTTGTTCGGCTCGTTCTTCGGCTTTCCTTTCCCGCCGTTTGGCTACTTCAGATACCAACAAGCGGTCTTCTACGTGTAACAATTGGGCACATTCCTTGATGTAGACATCACGTACAATGGCTTCGGGAATGACTGATATGCTTTGCACGATGTTGCTGATAAGTTCCGCCCGTTTTAAAGGGTCGTGCCCTGCTTCTTCCATTAGCAGGTTGGCTTTGAAGCGGATGAAGTCAGTCTCATGTTCATCGAGGAAAGCACGCATCTCCGTGCCGTTGTGTTTGCGGGCAAAAGAATCGGGGTCATCTCCGTCGGGCAGCAGGCAGACTTTGACGTTCATTCCCTCTTCCAGCAACATGTCAATTCCTCGCAAGGAGGCTTTGATGCCGGCTGCATCACCGTCGTAGAGCACGGTCATATTGGGCGTGAAGCGATGTATCAACTTGATTTGTTGTGTGGTGAGTGCGGTACCTGAAGAAGCCACCACGTTCTCAATGCCGCTTTGGTGCATAGAGATGACGTCCGTGTAGCCTTCCACCATATAACAGCGGTCTTGCTTCACGATGGGTTGCTTGGCTTGATAAATGCCATAGAGTTCGTTGCTTTTGTGATAGATTTCAGATTCCGGTGAGTTGATGTACTTCACCTTGACCCCCTTGGTGGCGGCTGCCAATACACGTCCGCCAAAAGCCACCACCTTTCCGCTCAATGTGTGTACGGGGAAAATGACCCGTCCCCAAAAGCGGTCGCGCAGACGATGGTCTTCCGTCTCGTAGCAAAGTCCCGTCTTGATGAGGTAATCTTTTTGGTATCCTTTGGCTATTGCTTCTTTGGCCAACGCGTCGTGGCTCTCGGTACAATATCCCAACTGAAACTTCTCGATAACGTCGTCACGGAAACCACGGCTACGGAAGTAAGCCATACCGATGTTCCGGCCTTCTTCGGTCTCGCGCAGGGTGTGGCGGAAGTAGTCGTTGGCAAACTGGTTGACCACGAACAGGCTTTCACGTTCCGTATGGGCGGCTTTTTCCTCGTCCGACAGTTCGCGTTCCTTGATTTCTATGCCGTACTTCTTGGCCAGATAGCGCAGGGCTTCCGGGTAAGTGAGTTGCTCGTGCAGCATAATGAAGTGCACCGGATTCCCCCCCTTGCCGCACGCGAAACACTTACAAAGGTTTTTGGCGGGCGATACGGAGAAAGACGGAGTCTTGTCGTTATGGAAAGGACATAGTCCCACATAGTTCACCCCGCGCTTATGCAGGGTGACAAAGTCGGACACGACATCGTATATCTGTGCCGCATCCATAATGCGGTCTATGGTTGCTTGGTCTATCATTTATTTAAGAAATCCAGAAATAGGTCTATATTTATCACATCTACTTGAGGGAACTTTATGTCTTTTAAAACATCATAATGCCTGTCTTGTGTGACGATATATCGGGCATTTGCTTGTATTGCGCAGTCTACAAATTTATTATCGTCTTTATCTTTTTGTATGAGTTCAAAGCGGAAATAAGGATTAATGAATTTAGTATAAGAAGAAGAAAGGATCGTATTGATTATATTATTGGCAATACTATGTCCCATCTTTTTTGATAGGAGTTCCTCATACTCCATTATTATTTCGTTAGTTACGCAAAGTATGTATTTCCCTTTGATGAAGTCTGTAAAAATGGGGTGATAATGGCTTCGTCGAGGAAGGGACATGATAAGGCAGTTAGTATCTAATACAATATGTTCCATTCTTTGGTCAGACTGTGCTTATTTATAAGGTGTACGCATATGTTCGTGCTTCCATTCTTCAATGGTCTGTTCGTTGATTTTTCCTTCCTCCCATAATTTATCTATTTCATCCATAGCTTTTTGGGCAAAATAATGAGAAAGTAAGTCGTTTATTTCTGCCATTTGTTCGTCAGAATGAATATGACTCATTAAATTGATCACTTTAATTTGATAAGGTGAAAACACAGTCCTTTCCATAATTAATATTCCTTTTTTGATATCGAAAGCAAAGTTAGCAATGTTTTCCGGAAAAAACAAAGAGGTTGTATCGTAATTGGAAAATAAAAGAACACGGAGACACAAAACACAGAGATTCTATTTTATGGAGTTGCAAATATATTATCTCTGTGTCTTTGTGTCTCCGTGTTCTAAACCATTTCGGAAATCTTATTTATGTCCTATCGTATGTTCTCCCTAATCTTCGTCAGATACCGTTTCATGCCTTCGGCATCCTTGTTCTCGATGATGGTCAGTAGGTTCTTCAGTTCCGTGCGGATGTTGGCCACTTGCGATGGTGTGCGCGGATTGAACAGGATTTCCTGCAATAGATAGTCGTCCTCCGAGAGCAAGCCGCGAGCAATGTTCATGTGTTTCTTGAACGTGGTGCCCGGCGCTTCCTGGTGCTTCATCACGGCGGCGAAGACGAAGGTGGACACAAACGGGATGGAGAGCGAGTAGGCCACCGTCTCGTCGTGTGCCTCGAAGGAGTACTCAAAGATGTTCAGCTTCAGCGTCTGGTAGAGGTCTTTGAAGAAGATGCGCCCCAAGTGGTCGCCCTCGGTGATGATGATGGCGTTCTCGTTGCTCAGGTTGCTGAGGCTGGCAAACGTGGGACCGAACATCGGGTGGCTGGACACGTAGCGGAAGCCGCTTTCTTCGTAGAACTTCTTCAGTCCGGTCTTTACGGACGCGATGTCGCTGATGATGCAGTCCTTGGGCAGGACGGGCAGCACCTGGCGGAAGGCTTCGAGGGTATATTTCACGGTCACGGCATTGATGACCAGTTCCGGCTCAAACTCCTTGATTTCGTCCAAAGAGGTGAAGCGGTAGGTGTTGTACACAAAGCGCAGCTGGTGCGGATTGGTGTCGTATACGGCTGTTTCGTGCTGAAAGCTCAGCAGGTCGGTAAAGAAGGAGCCCATCTTTCCGGCTCCCAGTATCAGTATTCTCATAATTGTTGTTGCTTAAATGGGAATTTAACTGTGTGTCATTTTTCAACCGCGGATGACGCGGATAACACGGATTTTTAAATTAGGAACACAGAGTAACGGAGACACGGAGTTTTTATTTTATTCGTCTTATAAATAAACTTCTTTCTGTGTCTTTGTGTCTCCGTGTTTGAATAAAAAATAAATCCGCGTTATCTGCGTCATCTGCGGATGAATAATCCGATTACACAGCGCAGCCAATTAGCACATTGGCACATTAGCGTATTAGCACATTAAATTATCATTGATTAATGATTTCCATCTGTTGGCGCACGCTCTCTTCATGGACGGCTTCAAAGACTTTCTTGATGAAGTCGGCGTCCATACCGCATTGTGCTCCCTGTGCGCCGCGCTTGTCCAGAATCTCGGTGTAGCGGTCGGTTTGCAGGATGGTCATATCGTGTTCCTTCTTGTAAGTACCTATTTCGCGGGCTACCCGCATACGCTTGGCCAATGTCTGGATGAGGTCATCGTCACATTCGTCTATCTGCTTGCGCAGTTCTTTCAAGTTCTCGGTGCTTTGATGCGTGTCGCGTATGACGAGTTGATCCAAGATGAAGTCCAACACATCGGGTGTTACTTGTTGGGAGGCATCACTCCAAGCCTTGTCCGGATTACAATGGCTTTCCACGATGAGGCCATCGAAACCTAAGTCCATGGCTTGCTGGCACAAGGGGGCTATCAGTTCACGTTTGCCGCCGATGTGGCTGGGGTCGCAGAAGATGGGCAGGTTGGGGATGCGGCGGCGTAACTCAATGGGGATGTGCCATTGAGGCAGGTTGCGATAAATCCGCTTGTCATAGGCTGAGAAACCTCGGTGGATGGCTGCCAGACGCTTCAGCCCGGCTTGGTTGATGCGCTCCAAAGCCCCTATCCAAAGTTCGAGGTCTGGGCTTACGGGATTCTTCACCAGTACGGGGATGTCTACTCCGCGCAGGGCGTCGGCAATCTCCTGCATGGCAAACGGATTGGCGGTGGTGCGTGCGCCTATCCAAAGAATGTCCACGCCGGCTTTGAGTGCTTCGAACACATGCTTGGCGTTTGCCACTTCGGTTGCTACGTACATACCCGTTTCCTGTTTGACGGCCTTCAACCAAGCCAAACCTTCCACGCCTACACCTTCGAAGCCTCCTGGTTTGGTGCGCGGCTTCCAGATGCCGGCACGGAATATCTTGACGCCGTGCTTGGCGAGTTGGCGTGCAGTGTTCATCACTTGTTCTTCGGTCTCGGCACTGCAAGGGCCGGCTATGACCACGGGACGTTCGGTGGGAACGCCGGGAAGTTCGATTTTCTGTAATTCGAGTTCCATAATTTATTGTCTTTTTATTAAGTAAGTGTACACAATTAAATGATAATTTAGCGGGGCGAAGCCCCGAAATGAAGAATGATGAATTAAGAATGAAGAATTAATACCCAGAAGGAGAGGGGTTGATTACTATAATTCTTCATTCATCATTCTTAATTCTTCATTCAAGCGCGCAACGCGCGCATAAATTCCCATTTATCATATAAACTAATTAAGATTAATTATTTATATTTTCTCGCGGATACGCTCCAACGCTTCCCGCAGACGTTCGTCCTTGCAGCAGAGGGAGATGCGGATGTAGCGTGCTCCGTTAGTGCCGAAGATGAAGCCCGGGGTGAGGAACACGCGGGCCTCGTGGAGCACGCGTTCGGTCAGTTCCTCTACATTATTATATATGTCGGGTATCTTGCCCCAAAGGAACATACCTGTCTGTCGCGGGTCGAAGGTGCAGCCCAAGGTGTGCATGATGTCCTCGGCCAAGGCACGTCGGCGGCGGTAGTTGGCGTTGTTGCCGTCGTACCAATCTCGGTCGGCATCCAAGGCGGTAGCAGCTGCCAACTGTATGGCACGGAACATACCGCTGTCTATGTTGCTCTTCACTTTCAGCACCCACTGCACGAACTGTGCGTTCGAGGCGAGCATGCCGATACGCCAACCGGGCATATTGTGGCTCTTGCTCATGGAGTTGAACTCGATGCAACAGTCCTTGGCACCGGGCACGGCGAGGATGCTCAGCGGATGGTCGTTGAGGATGAAGCTATAGGGATTGTCGTTGACGATGACGATGCCCCGCCGTTTGGCGAAATCCACGAGGCGGGTGTACAGTTCCATACTGGCAGGTGCGCCGGTCGGCATGTGCGGGTAGTTGGTCCACATCAGGCGTACACGGCTGGTATCCATCGTTTCCAGTTGTTCCCAGTCGGGTGTCCAGCCGTCTTCTTCCTTCAGGTTGTAGTACACAACTTCTGCGCCCAACAGCTTGCTGAGTGAAGTGTAGGTGGGATATCCGGGGTTGGGTACCAGCACTTGGTCGCCGGGATTGACAAAGGCCATGGTGACGTGCAGGATACCTTCTTTGCTTCCGATGAGCGGTTGTATTTCGGTCTGTGGGTCGAGGTCTACGTCGTACCACCGCTTATACCAGCGGGCAAAGGCTTGCCGCAGTTCGGGTATGCCTACGTAGGGCATATATCCGTGTCCGTTAGGGTCGTGTGCGGCTTGGCATAAGGTATCGATGGTTGCTTCAGAGGGCGGAATATCAGGGCTTCCGATACCCAAACTGATGACATCCATGCCTTGTGCATTCATTTGTGCCACTTCCTTCAGTTTGCGTGAGAAGTAGTATTCGCTTACGCTCGCCAAGCGGTCGGCCGGCTTGAACTTTTTCAATTGACAATTGACAATTGACAATTGACAATTGTCTTGTCCTTTATTGTTATTCTTATTTTTCATACATCTTATACCTTATTTATTAATTGTCCATTGTCAATTGACTGAAGACTTTCCGTCCTCGTATTCTCCTAATATTTTGAGTTGTTTGGTCAGCGGACTGATGGCGGCGATGGCCTGCTTGTAGCGCAGCATCTGGTCGAACATCACGTCCACGTAGAATTCATATTCCCACTCGCGTCCGATGATGGGCAGCGATTGTATCTTGGTCAGGTTGATGCGGTAGAAAGACAGGATGGAGAGTACCTGCGAGAGGCTTCCTTCGCTGTGGGGCAGGGTGAATACCAGGCTGGCTTTGTTCGGTTCGCGCGTCCGGTTACGGCTTAATTCGTCTACTTGCCAAGGGTCGGCCACGATGAGGAAACGGGTGAAATTGTGTTTGTTGGTCTCGATGCCTTCCTGCAACACCTTCATTCCATAGAGTTGTGCGGCGGCTTTAGAGCAGATGGCGGCGTGTCCCCGGAGTTGCTCGCGCATAATGGTTTCGGCACTGAGGGCAGTGTCTTCGGCTTCCACTACTTTGATGTGGGGATGATGGCTCAGGAAGTCACGGCACTGCATAAGGGCGATGGGGTGGGAGTTGACTTCGGTGATGTCGTTCCAATCCTCGTCGGGCAGGCAGACGAAGCTGTGTGAGATGCGCAGCTTGTGTTCGCCGATGATTTGCGTGCCGCTTTGGCGCAACAGTTCGTAGTTGTGCAGCAAGCTTCCGGCGATGGTGTTCTCTATGGCCAGCATACCGATGGTTTGGCTGTCGCGGCGGATAGCATTGAACACGTCTTCAAACGTGGCGCAGCAAAGCAGTTCGATGTCTTCGCCTTCAAAGTAGCGGTGTGCCGCGATGTCGTGGTAGGAACCCAATGTTCCTTGGATGGCAATTCTTTTCATACGTGTTTTCTTTCACAAAAAAAATCCCGCTTCCTTTCATAAGGGAGCGGGATTTCATATCGTTTACTTTCAGTTCTTTCGGTTCTTAAGCGTCACTGTCACTTGACACATACAAACTCCCGCTCTACTTTATGGCTAAAGTAAAAGTAAAAGAAGAAGTAGTATGCAAAGTTAAATGACTTCATAAGTTTCTTTTTGTTTTTAAATTCGGGGCAAAAGTAATACTTTTATTTGAATATCCACAAAAAAGAAGAACTTTTTTTCAGAATACTTGTTATATGGTACACCGATGGCACTTATTCTCCGTACGGAATCATATCCGCTAAGATTCTTTCCCGGAACCAAGGGTCATCAATCTTCTTGAGCTGTTTACCCATTTCGGCACACAGGGAAGCCACGATTTCCTTGTTTTCTTCCAACGGCAGGTTGTTCAGCTGGTAGGGGTCTTTCTCATCGTCGAACAACAAGCTCTTTACCAACTTATGGTCTTTGCCGATGTACAAGGCCAGCGTGTAGCGGTCGGACTTAAAGCCGCGTGCGCTTGGGAAGTACGAACGCACTTTGCCGTCGCTGTCTTTCTCACCGTCTACATTTTGGATGTAGATGGCACCCGTTGGACGTTCTACTGTTGCGTTGGCGTCAAAGAACAACGGGGCATAATTGTTGCCTTGCACGGTAGCGGGGATAGAATCGCTTAGCCCGGCCAATCCCAGTAGGGTAGGCATAATGTCGGGCGATGACAACATAAGGTTGTCTTCCACACGCGGTTTCAGCTTGTCGGGGAAACGTACCAGGAAAGGAACGTTCATAGACTCGGCGTAGGGAGAGTTTTTGGGGTCATCGGTACGTTGGCTGCACATGGTTTCACCGTGGTCGGATGAGAATACCACGATGGTGTTCTTGTCCAGTCCCAATTCTTTCAAGGCAGCAAGTATTTGACCGAAAGCACGGTCGACACCCGTTACGGAGGCGAAATAATAAGGAGTGCTTTGGGCTTTCTTCATGGTCGGGTCCGCATTGGGACGTACCAACAGACTATCCAAAGGTATGTCCTTATAGAGATTGAAATCCTCTTCCATACAGTCGTCCAACGAACGATAAGGGCTGTGGGGCGGATTCATACCTACCATAATGAAGAACGGCTTTTTCGGGTCACGTACGTTTCCCTCGTTTTTCAGGTAGGAGACAACCATTTTCGCTTCGTGCAAGGGCGACCATTCGTGCGGGTCGTGGCGTACGCCTTTCGTGTCCCAATAATGCGGATTCTTGTGTTCATCGAAGGTGCCGTATGAATACCAATAATTGAAGCCGTGTCGTCTCTCAGGCGGTGTATAGGCGTCCCAAGCCGGTCTTTTCTCTTCTACATATTGGCCGGGATTTTCCGGGTCGTTGGGGGTAGGGAAGTCAGCATGCAGTTTACCGAAGTAAGCGCAATCGTAGCCGGCGTTGCTGAATACATCGCTTACGCAATCTACATCTTCGCGCAGACTACTGATGGGACGGTTTGAGTTGCAATTCAAAGGCACTCCGCTTCGGTTGGGGTACATGCCC
Source organism: uncultured Bacteroides sp. (assembly GCA_944320735.1). Classification (GTDB taxonomy): domain Bacteria; phylum Bacteroidota; class Bacteroidia; order Bacteroidales; family Bacteroidaceae; genus Bacteroides. The sequence goes on from CALUIQ010000123.1 coordinate 27,674, forward strand.
GTCAGTAACGAACCACGGTGAGGGCTGCTCAGCGGGCAGTTGCTCATGGCGGAGGTAAGTACAACGGCTTCGTGGGCAAAGTTATTCAGATTAGGAGTATGCGTAGGGTCGTTTCGGAAGTTAACCTTTTCCCGGAAGCCCTCTTGTCCCCAAAACTCCAGCGCATGGTTACGGAATTGGTCGGGGAACACATAGATGACGTTCGGTTGCTGCACGGTAGTGTCCGTTGGGGGTTGGGTGCAGGCTTGCAGAGAGAGCAATCCGAGTCCCCCAGCCAAGTAATAATTGATTTGTCTTTTCATGATAAGTAAGTGTATAAAATTGGATGTAATTTAGCTATTAAATGAAGAATGATGAATTAAGAATGAAGAATGAAGAATTAAGGTAATTAACTCCCCTCCTTCCGGAAGGAGGAGAGTCAAGTTATCATTCATCATTCTTAATTCTTTATTAAAACACGCTTGCGCACGTTAAATTCCCATTTATAGTATATACTAAATATGATTAGTTACTTATAGAAAAGCCTTGCCCTTTCTTACCTCATTGGAAGAGGGAAATGGGCAAGGCTTCCTATTTATATTAATAAGGTGTGTTTGGTTCCTTTTTTATTTCCCGCTTTCCATATCGCGTTTGCGCATCAATGCTTCCAGGAAGTAATAGTCTGCGTAGTTCAATGGTACGTCGATTTCCGCGCCATGCGGTATGCTACCTACGGAGTGCATCAGGATGAAGTTACCGTTGGTGCCTACTTCTGCGCGATAAGCCGGTGAAGCCAAACTTTCCATAATCTTGTCTGCGGTAGCCTTATAGCCTTTTCCCGGAACGTAAGTCTCCAACTCATAGAGAGCGGAAGCCGTACAAGCGGCAGCTGAGGCGTCACGCGGTTCGTTCGGGATGTTGGGGGCATCGTAATCCCAATAAGGGATGAGGTCTTCGGGCAGGTTCTTGCCGTTGAAGATGAAGTTGTAGATGTGCTCGGCCTGGTCCAAATAACGTTGGTCGTGCGTATAGCGGTAGCAGGTGGTATACCCGTAGAGTGCCCATGCTTGTCCGCGTGCCCAGTCAGACTCGTCTGCGTAACCTTGAGCCGTCTGTTTGTGCAGCACTTCACCCGTCTCGGGGTTGTAGTCTATCACGTGATAGCAGCTGTAGTCCGGACGGAAGTGGTTCTTCATCGTCGTGTTGGCGTGGCTTACGGCAATGTTATAGAACGTGGAGTCGCCCGACAAACGGGTAGCCTCGAACAGCAATTCCAGATTCATCATATTGTCGATGATGACAGGGCACGACCAACCCCGTTGAGATTGCCAACCGCGGTCGGTGTTCCAAGACTGGATGACGCCTGCTCCCGGACGGAAACGGGTAGATAACGATTTGGCTGTTTGGATGATGATTGGCTTGTATTCGGTCTTATTGGCCAAGCGATAACCGTTCAAGTAACTGCAACCAATCATAAAACCGACATCATGATGCCAAGTCAAGTATTGGATAGAGTCCAAGTCTTCCGTGTATTTCTCTGCCAGAGCCTTCCATTTGGCGTCACCTGTCAGTTCATACGTCAGCCACATATTGCCGGGATAGAAGCCGGAGCACCAGTCATCGATGGGAATGTAGACGATGTTGCCATCTTTGTCAATGGTACGCGGGTTCAGAATCTTTCCCGATTTCTCAATAATGTCCGTCTGCAAAGTTTCCTGTGCTACGGCGTTGTCAATGTTTTCTTGGATGAAGTTGTTTTCAGCTTGTTTCTTTTGTCCGCTGCAACCAACCAACAGGCAAAGGGAAAATCCCAGCATTGTAAGGGTTGTTTTCATAATAATGGATTTGTTTATTAATTAATTTATTTTTTCGCTTACAAAGTTAGGATAATAAAACGAATTAAATAGCATCAAATAATCCAAGAAAAGGGTAAATTCGTATTTTTAGGGTATAATATCGCCCTAAAAGCACAAGAATTGTACCAAATAGAGGGATATTTGCAAAAGTTCTGTATATTTGTGTCGTAATTTAGATATGATGTCTGAGATGGTACGAAAGTTTTCTTTTTTACTGCTTTTTATATATGTTTCCGTCCTTTCTTTGGCAGGTCGGAATATCGCGTTCAGTCATTTGAGCACAGATGACGGTTTGTCACAATTTTCGGTCAATAGCTTGTATATTGATGAGAAAGGTGTCTTATGGATTGGGACTCGTGAAGGGCTGAACCGTTATGACGGATCCGATGTTTCCGCTTATAAACTCGAGAAGAACAATCCCTACAGTTTGTTTTGCAATACAGTCCTGCGTGTCACTGGCAATCGGAACGGGAAAATCTACTTGTTATGTACGGAAGGCGTGGCGGAGTTTGACAAGAAGACCCAGCGTTTCACGACATTGTTGCAAGGAACTGTCCATTGTATATACTACGACCAAGGACTCTATATCGGGCGGGAGAACCGAATCTATTATTATAATGAGCGTACGCGCGAGTTTGAACTTTGTTATCAGCTGAAAGACAAACGGGTGGAGTTGAGCTGTATGTATCTGTCCGACCAAATTCTTTGGTTGGGGACGGCGAACGACGGAGTCTATCGTCTGAACTTGAAGACGCAGGAGTTGTCCCACGTCATTTCTCGTGGAAACATCACCAGTATTTATCGGGATCGGGAGAAGAATCTGTGGATAGGCAGTTGGGAGGAAGGTGTATATTGCCTGCAGCCCGATGGAGTCATAAAACGTTTCAGTCACGAACCGGGTAATCCGGAGAGCCTTTCTTCCAATTTTGTCAGGGCGTGTTGTGAAGACAATTTAGGCAATATTTGGCTGGGCACGTTCAATGGACTGAATTGTTACGACCGGAAGAGCGGAAAGTTTACCAATTATACTTCTCAAGGCCTTTCATCGGCCGGCTTGACCCATTCTTCGGTGTGGTGTATTGTGAAAGATGAACAGGGCACTCTTTGGCTGGGAACTTATTTCGGAGGGGTGAATTACTTTAATCCGGAATATGAAATTTATACGTACTATGCTTCCTCTTCTACAGAAAAAGATGGTTTAAGCTATCCTGTTGTTGGCCCAATGGCAGAAGACCCCGATGGTAATTTGTGGATTGGGACGGAAGGAGGCGGATTGAATTACTACAATCGGCGCACGCATGAGTTCAAGTGGTTTAACCGGGGAAAGGCGGAGAACGGTTTGTCGGCCGATAATATTAAATCTCTTTATTATGACGCCAAGCATCAGGCGGTGTGGATAGGTACTCATTTGGGCGGTTTGAACCGTTTGGATATCCGTACCGGACGTTTCACCAATTACCGTATGGAGGAAGGCAATCCGGAGACATTGCCGTCCGACATAGTCCGGGATATTCTTCCTTATGGGGAACAACTGATTCTGGCCACGCAAAACGGAGTCTGTCTTTTCAATCCTGATACCGGGAAGTGTCGCCAACTCTTTCAAGACACTGCCGAAGGGCGTAAAATCAAGATGACGGCCGATGTGGCTTTCGATGCGGAAGGTACGCTTTGGATTGCCGCCACGGGCGAAGGCGTGTTCAGTTACCAATTCGAGGACAAACGGCTGACAAACTTTCGCCATGACCCGGCCAACGCGCACTCTTTGAGTAACAACAACGTGAACAACATCGCTTTGGACAGTCAGGGGCGTTTGTGGTTTTCCACGTCGGGCAGCGGCTTGGATTTGTTCCGCCCGGCTACGGGTGATTTCCTGAATTACGACCACGACAGAAATGGGCTGATTGATGATTGTGTGTATGCGGTACGGGAGTCTTTGGTAAGTGGCAAGTTGCTTCTGAT
>CALUIQ010000124.1 GCA_944320735.1 uncultured Bacteroides sp.
AACCTAGCTTGTTTAAACCATTCTAGGTTATTTGGATCTTTTAACTTTAGATCATTATCTTGAGCCTTTATAAAGAAGTTAGATAAAAAAAGCAATACAATTAAAATTACATTTTTCATATTCTATACAATTATTTAAGTCTACATTGTATTACCAAAGAATATTTCTATTAAAGAATAGAGTTTATATAGAAAAAACTATACTTGATCTTTGAAAATCTTAATTGCAATCTATATAAACTCTATTGAGACATATTAATATGTTCTTATTTATAATTAATATCCAGGATTCTGTACTAAGGTTCCTTTTGATAAATCTATTTCATTCAAAGGTATTGCCCATAAATATTGTTTTTCTGGATCAAATTCACGAGTTTCTATCCACACTTTTTCTCCTTTAGAATTCATACCATAAACAGGTTTTTCCACACAGGCTTCGGTTGTTCTCCAACTATTTGTCTCAAACATATGAATACCCTCAAACGCAAATTCAACGCGACGTTCATGCCTTATAGCATTTCTCATTTCTTCTTTATTTAATCCGTTGTGAAGATTTGGTAACCCTACACGTTCTCTAATCATATTTACATGTTCATAAACAATTTCTGTTGGACCACTGATTTCATTTACAGCATATGCATAATCTAGCAACATCTCCGCATATCTATAAACAATAAAATTTATTCTTCCAGGAAATTGACATCCCAAATTTGTTGGATCTATATACTTTTTAATCGTATATCCAGTTCTCGTTGCATTACCATTACCCATGACTCCTTCAGTATTATATACTTGACCTGCAAAATTACATCCATGCCATAAGATAGTAGATCCTAATCTAGGATCTCTATTCTCATAAGGAGAAGATTCATCATACAATGGAGATTCTTTTATTGATTTACCATCAAGACATTCATATTCGTCTATTAAATCTTGAGAAGGAGACAGACCTTCCCAGCCCCCCATCATTCCTGGTGCAAAATATTGATCAATCCAACTTCCATTTACATAGTCTTTTGATTGATCCATAAACTGAATATCAAATATAACTTCTTTATTATTTTCGTACTCAGCAGAAAACAACTGTTCATAATCTGGATGTAAACTATAGTAAGCATTAACAGAAGTACATATTTAAAAGGTTATAGTTGTGCTGTAATTTTGCCATTGTAATCTTGTAACAACTATAACTTTTATGCATATGACCAAACAAGAGTATTTAGAGATACAATCAGAAGTATTATCTAGAGGGAAACGGTTAAAGTTAATTTTAGCAGAACATGGAGTACCTTATTCCACTTATAACTATTGGCGTAATAAATTTACATCCAGCGATGAGAATTTACCTATAGCACCGATATCTATAAAGGATGCGGAAGTTGCTGGAAGGCATTTAACTTTTGAGAAAGTTGATGCAACCGGTGTTGTCTTGGCATTTCCTAATGGACTCCGAGCCCATTTCGGTCGTGGCAGTGAACAAGTTTTAATGGAAGTACTGAATAAAAGTTTAAGCCATGTTCTGTCTGAATGATACAATGCGTTATCACCTGTGTCCGGGATACACGGACATGCGCAAAGGAATAAACTCCCTGGTAGGCGTAGTCAAAGAGAAGATGTGTGCCAACATACTGAATGGTGATGTGTTTATTTTTATCAGTCACAGCCGAAAACTCATGAAACTGCTCCATGCAGAGGATGGCGGCATGGTCATGTACGTAAAACGGCTTGAAGCCGGAAGGTTCAAGTTGCCCCAATATGACCCGCAAAGCAGGAGCTACCCGATGGAATGGCGTGACCTGGTAGTCATGGTAGAAGGTATCCGGGAAGATCCATCAGCCCGCCTTCGCAGATTACGGGCAGAACGTACGGAATACCATGTATAGATGAGATTTCTTATGATATTTATGCCCTAAAATTTGCATACTTTGTTGAATCTTAGTATCTTTACTTAAAATCAAAAATGGATATGGCCCCAGAGGAAATCTTGCATATGACCATTGACTCATTGATCAAAACCAATGAGCAGCAGGCGCGCCAGATAGAGGAAATGTCCGTGCGTATCAAGGAGCTTACCGCCCAACTTGCCTGGTTCCAACGTCGCATGTTCGGACGCAGTAGCGAGAAAAGAATGATGCTTGATGGACAACTCACTCTGTTTGACAGTACGGAAGAGTGCCCATCTTCCACCAGTATGGAGGGAGATGGAACAGGGGAAAAAGCCGAACGTGCCGTCATATCACGCCAGGGCCGGCACAGAAGCAGAGAAAACTGGGAGAATCTTCCCGTACTGGAAACAGTCGTCCATGAACCGGAAAACATAGACCTGGAACGTTACCGCAGAATTGGGGAAGAAATCACGTATGTAGTGGAACACAAGCCGGGCAAACTATACCGTGTCGCCCATGTACGTCCCAAATATGGTCTTATTAATTCCGCAGAAATTGTAGAGAGGGGCAAGAGCGTACTTATAGCCCCCATGCCTTTGTTCCCCATATATAAAGGCGTTCCCGGAGCAAGTCTTCTGGCCGAAATCCTCCTGCAGAAATATGAATACCACATGCCATTCTACCGCCAGATCAAGCAGCTGGCGCATCTGGGTATGAACGGGCTGAAGGAAGCGACCATTACCGGGTGGTTCAAACGTTCGATGGAACTGCTCCGTCCTCTGCACACTGCCTTGGTAAAAGAAATACTGAAAAGTGACTACTGCCAGGCAGATGAGACAACCACGAATGTAATCAATCCTGAAAAGCATGCCACAGACCGTGAATATGTCTGGATGATACGTGCCGTGACGGAGAAACTTGTAGCCTTTTTCTATGAGGAAGGGTCCCGGTCCGGAGAAGTCATCAAGGCTCTTACCGACAAATACAATTTTAAGGGCTATCTGCAATGTGACGGTTTTTCAGGCTATACGGCCGTGTATAAGCCGGGACTTGGCGTGACCCTGGTGAACTGCCTTGTACATATACGCCGTTATTTTGAGCAGGCGCTTGAAGAGAACCAAAAGCCTGCCTCATGGTTCCTTCGCAAAATACAGAAGCTTTACCACATAGAGCATGAATGTGACAAGAAGGGAATGACTCCTGACCAGCGCAAATTGGAAAGGCTGGCTCGTTCCAAACCGCTGATGGAGGAAATGTACAAGTGGATGGAAACTGAAGGCCTGTGTTACAGCCAAAGTACGCTTATCGGTAAGGCGGTCGGTTATGCTTATACCCGATGGAATAATATGATGCATATACTTGAAGACGGAAGACTGCTGCTTGACAATAATCTTGCGGAGAATGAGATACGCCCCATTACACTCGGACGTAAGAATTACCTCTTCTGCGGGAACCATGAGGCGGCAGAAAACATGTGCGTTGTTACATCTTTGTTGGCTACTTGTCGGAACCACCATGTAAATCCCAGAACCTATCTAAACGATATTATTGCCCGAATGCCGTATATGGAAAAGGCTTCGGAAAAGGAACTGGTAGAGATGCTTCCCCATAGATGGATACTCTCACATCCTGAAGCTACAATATCAGACATACGCAAACAGGCCAATTGATAACCGGAACATATTAAAACAACGATCATTGAACATGGAGGTAATCTAAGGCAAACGAGTCATCAGGAATGTTTAAACGGTTGAAATAAATAAAATTGACAAATAAAATCATATTTTGTCAGATTTGTTTTGTGGTCTCAAATTAAATACCTACGTTTGCGACATGACAATATCTCCATAGTGGAGAAGCGGATACCAGACCTTAACACCTTAAAAAAGACGCCTAACCAAAGCCAAGGCTATGTGAAAGGCAAGATCTTTTTTTGC
>CALUIQ010000125.1 GCA_944320735.1 uncultured Bacteroides sp.
TTCCCGTGGCCAATGGTACCAGAGCCTTGCATTTGGCTCCGGAGGGCATAATGGTGCCTTTGTCGTCCAGGTAGTAGTCCTCGCCCCGGCTGCTGATGACGCGCAGGATGGGGATGCGCTGGGCGACCTTTATGCCCACCTTATGGCTGGGGGTCTTGTAGCATTCCACGCGGTCGATGAGCGGGTGGGCGGCCAACACAGTTTCCAGTTTGTCGGTACGTATGTTATCCATCTCCTTTCCGACGGGATTGAGCTTCCGCTTCGTTAGCATAGAGGTTATCTCTTCCGGGGTGATGAATCCGGCGTAGGCGGTGTCTTTTATCACCAGTTCGATGCCGGCGCAGACAGCCCCTGCCGGCTTCCGGTTGAAAGCGGTAATGGCCACCAGCAAGTAGGCGGTGACCAGCAGCAGGACCAAGGTCAGTAGAATCTTTTTCAGCATAGCGGAAAACGGGTTAAGCGGTTTCGTCCGATGGCGTGTTGTCCAATCGTTGTTGCAACAGTCGGGTAATTTCGGGCGTGAAATTGTCCAAGTCTCCTGCGCCTAAAAGAATCAGGACCTCCAACGGACGGTGGGCAAGCAAGTTCAACATCTCTTCTTTTCGGCAAAGCGTCTTTTCGATGCCAGGCCGCAGGCGGTCGTAAATCAGCTCGCTGCTGACCCCCGGTATGGGTTGCTCGCGCGCCGGATAGATGTCCGTCAGTATGACTTCATCGAGCAGAGAAAGGCTTTCGGCAAATTCTCGATAAAAGTCGCGGGTACGGGTGTATAGGTGGGGCTGAAAGAGGCCGGTCAGCCGCTTGTCGGGGTACAATTCGCGTACGGAACGGATGCACTGGGCTATCTCGGCAGGGTGATGGGCATAGTCGCTGAGAAAGACGATGTCGGGCGTTTTCAACTTGAAGTCAAAACGGCGTTCCACCCCTTGGTAACTCTCCATACCCTGGCGGATTTCTTCGTTGCTTACTCCATTGAGGTGAGCCAGAGCCATAGCGGCCACTCCGTTCTCAATGTTGATGCCGACGGGAACACCCAAGCGGATGTCCGCAATGCGGGTGTCGGGCGCAATGAAATCCATATAGATTTCGCCACCGCCGATGCGGATGTTCTCGGCGTGGAAATCTCCTTCGTCCCGACTATAGGTATAGACTTTCACTCCGGAGGGGACGTTAGGTTGCAGGGCCAGGCCTTTGTGCAGGATGAGGGCTCCGCCCGGCTGTATCAGCGACGTGTAGTGACGGAAACTTTCCAAGTATGCCTCGTACGTGCCGTAGATATCCAAATGGTCGGGGTCGGTAGCGGTGATGACGCTCATATAGGGTGACAATTGGTGGAACGAGCGGTCGAACTCATCCGCCTCGATGACCGTGTAGGGGCTGTCTGCGGAAAGTAGCAGGTTGGTGCCGTAGTTCTTGGATATGCCTCCCAAAAAAGCAGTGCAACCTATGGCAGACTGGTGCAGCAGGTGGGCGGTCATCGTGCTGGTGGTCGTTTTGCCGTGCGTGCCGGCCACGCAGAGTGCTTTGCTGCTGCGGGTAATAAGTCCTAATACCTGTGCCCGTTTGTGTATTTCGAACCCCTGCTCACGGAAGTAAACAAGTTCGGCGTGCGATGCAGGGACGGCCGGTGTATAGACTACCAACGTAGTTTCCGGATTCCGACACTCGTCGGGTATCAATGCAGCATTTTCTTCGTAGTGTATCCGCGCTCCTTCAGCTATAAGACGCTCGGTCAGTTCGCTCGGCGTACGGTCGTACCCGGCCACGAACTTATCTTTCGACAGGAAGTAGCGCACCAATGCGCTCATCCCGATGCCTCCGGCACCTACGAAGTAAACCGATTTTATGGTATGTATGTCCATTGTTACATTTAATAATTATATAGTCAACTTCAAATTTGTACTTGGGCTATTTGTTATCTACCAGTCGCAACACCTCCTCCGCAATGTCGCGGGCAGCATTGGGCCGAGCCAGTCGGCTGACGTTCGTTTTAAGCTCGAGCAACTTCTCGTCATCCGCCAGTGTCTCCAGCGCGACATTCAGCAGGCAATCTTTGGCGTCGGCATCCTTTACGTAGAGGGCAGCCCGCTTCTCCACCAAGGCTAAGGCGTTTTTCGTCTGATGGTCTTCGGCCACGTTGGGTGAGGGCACTAAGATGCAAGGCTTGCCCAATAGGCAAAGTTCGGAGATGGAACCGGCACCTGCACGCGAAATGACTAAATCGGCCAACGCATAGGCGCAATCCATATGCTTGATGAAGTCGGTCACGTACAGATTGGGCAAACTACTGACACGAGTGCTACGCACCGATTCTCCCGTAAAGGCGGTAATGGCCTCCTTCACCTGATTGATGTAAATCTTGCCTGTCTGCCAAATGAACTGCACGTCCGGATGAGCCTTGATGAGCGGTAGCCCCGTCATCAGTGTCTGGTTAATGGTGCGTGCTCCCAAGCTGCCTCCTATGACAAGGACTGTCTTCTTGTTTGTGTCAAAGCCGAAGAACTTGGCCGCTTCTTCACGATTGGTTGAATCGGTAAGCAAAGTCTGCCGCACGGGATTGCCCGTCAACACCATACGTTCGGCGGGGAAGAAACGTTCCATACCTTCGTAAGCCACACAGATGCGTGAGGCTTTTTGAGCCAACAGCTTGTTGGTGACGCCTGCATAAGAATTCTGCTCTTGTATCAGCGTCGGGATTCCCATCATAGAAGCCGTTTTCAAGGTTGGGCCGCTGGCATAGCCACCTACGCCTACCGCTACTTGCGGACGGAAGTCGCGGATGATTTTGCGGGCTTTCCATTGGCTGCGCAGCAATTTGACGATGACCGCGACATTTTTCCACAAGTGTTGACGATCGAATCCGGCTACAGGCAAACCGATGATACGATAGCCGGCATCGGGTACCCGCTGCATCTCCATACGCCCTTCTGCCCCGACAAAAAGAATTTCGGCTTCGGGACGAAGCTCGCGGATGGCGTTGGCAATGGAAATGGCCGGGAAAATATGCCCGCCGGTTCCACCGCCACTAATGATGATGCGCGGTCTCTGATTCGTATTATGAACGTCCTCTTTCATATTGTCATTACATTTTTTCTATTATTTAAATTCGCTGTCGCTGTTCAGCAAGGGTGAGGTCGGCTCGGCTGCAAGTTCACTCTCGCTTGGAGGAGGAATGTCGGGCATTTTCCCCGGTTCAGCCTGTGCCAGTTGCAAAGCTTCCTGTTTTTGCTGTTCTTCCAGCTGGGCGGTATATCGGCTTACACTTAGTATCATACCGATATAAGCGCAATTGATGAAAGTAGATGTACCACCCTTGCTGATAAGCGGTAGGGGCTGCCCCGTGACGGGTGCCAAACCTACGGCCACCATCATATTGAACAACGCCTGTGTGACCAATAGTAGCGCGATGCCAGTGACAAGGAAGGCCGGAAAAGTCCGGTCGCACTTGCGGGCAATGCGGCCTGCTTGAATCAGCAGCCAAATATAGAGAAAAACAACGATAATACCGCCGATTAGTCCTAATTCTTCAATAATAATTGCGTAAATAAAGTCCGAATACGCTTGGCTGAGGAAATCGCGCTGCACCGAATTGCCCGGCCCTTTGCCCAAAATGTGGCTGGTAGCTACGGCAATACGTGCGTGAGCCACTTGGGCGTCACCATCGATGTCAAACTTGGCGGGCGGCACTTCCTTGGCGTAAGCAAAGTCCGTGATACGCGCTTTGACGGTGGTAAAGCGGTGTCCCATAGGGATTTTCTCCAATGTCTCATTGGGCGTGGCCAAAAGGAATGCCACAAACAAAGCCGCAGCTCCAATCAATCCGCCGCCAAGCAGGACGAGTTTTTTCGTTTGTACACGGCCGATGATCATCATCAGAAAGACGGTGCCAAACAGCAGGGCGCCTGTGGAGTAATTCTCCGGAAGGATAAGTCCGCAGACGATGCAGGTCATAATCATAATGCGCTTGAAGGCCTTGGGCGAAGCACCGTGTTCGTCTTGTCCTCGCGAAAGGATGACGGCGGTGCCCATAACCACTCCCATCTTGGCCAATTCCGAAGGTTGGAACTGTATGCCCATAAAAGTCATCCAGCGGGCGGCCCCGTTGATGCGGTCGCCCGTCACCATACCGGTAATCATAACAAAAGCCAGCAAAATGACCGACACCAACAACAGCGGATAAGGAAACATCTGGAACCATTTGTAGGGAATGTTGTGTACCAACACCACAATCAGTGCTCCGATGGAGAGCAGGATGGTGTGTTGCGTGATGGGTCCCCAATGGTCACCGCTCTTATAGGTCAGCGTAGAAGCCGCCGAGAACACTTCGATAATGGAAATGAGGCAGAGTGCCAAGAAGATAATCCATATCACTTTGTTGCCTTTGAATATGCTTCGTAATAAATCCACTTCTTTAATGGTTAATGTTTAATGTTTAATTGTCAATTGTTACAGCGCTCTTACGCACTCTTTGAACTGGTCACCTCGGTCTTCATAGCTTTTGAAGAGGTCGAACGAGGCACAGCAGGGGCTAAGCAGAACGGTTTCACCTTTTTGGGCCAGACGGAAAGCTGCGTCTACGGCGTCTTTCATACCTGTCTGCACATCGGCTACAGGCAAACCCAAGCGGTCGAAGAAAGCGTGTAGCTTTTCGTTGTGCAAGCCTAAGTAGACCAAGGCTGAGCACTTCTGGCGGACTAAATCCTCTATCTCGCCATAGTCGTTCCCCTTGTCCTTCCCGCCAAGAATCAGTACGACTTTGGTCGTCATACTTTGCAAGGCGTACCAACAGGAATTGACGTTGGTGGCCTTCGAATCGTTGACGAAGTGTACGCCTCGGACATCGCATACTCGTTCCAACCGATGGGGAACGCCTTGGAAATCGCTCAAGGCCTTGCGGATATCCTCGTTCCTGACGCCGGCAAGGTTAGCCGAGATGCCTGCCGCCAATGAATTGTAAAGGTTGTGCGTGCCGCGCAGAGCTAGTTCCTCTTGCTCCATATTGAAAGAGATGGGCGTATTGATTTCCACCTCACCGTCCTCCACATAAGCGATGGCTCCGTCTTCCTTGACGGCGGAGAAAGGGTACAAGTGCGCTTTCAGGCCGTGCTTGGCCAGTTCGCGGCGGATGATGGGGTCATCGTTCCAAAAAATGAAGGCGTCCTCCGGAGTCTGGTTCTGCGTGATGCGGAACTTGGCGTCCACATAGTTCTGCATACAGTGGTCGTAGCGGTCCAGGTGGTCGGGTGTGATGTTCATCAGCACGGCGATGTGGGCACGGAAATCATACATATTGTCTAGTTGGAACGAGCTCAGCTCGATGACATAATAGTCGTGCTTTTCAGTGGCCACTTGCAGGGCCAGGCTGTGCCCGATGTTGCCGGCCAGTCCTACGTTCTTGCCCGCGCTCTTCAGGATGTGGTAGATGAGCGACGTGGTAGTCGTCTTGCCGTTGGAACCGGTGATGCATATCATCATCGCGTCCGTATATCGCCCGGCAAATTCTATCTCGGAGATGACAGGCGTTCCTTGGGCTTTAAGTTTTTGTATCATTGGGGCGTCGTTAGGGATGCCGGGGCTTTTGATGACCTCGTCGGCATTCAGAATCAGGGCTTCCGTATGTCCGTACTCTTCCCACGGAATGTCGTAGCGATCCAACAATCCTTTGTACTTGTCCTTGATGGCGCCCGTGTCGGAGGCAAAGGTGTCGAATCCTTTTGTCTTTGCCAGTACGGCGGCTCCTGAGCCGCTTTCACCGGCACCCAATACAACAATTCTCTTCATCTTGTTCATTTACAATTTAGCAATTTACAATTTACAATTTAAGTAAGTGCACAACATTAAATGATAAATTATCGGGCTGTGTGTTGTCTGATTTAGTATAACAAATCACCTAATCTTCAACGTTATGATAGTAATCGCCGCCAGGATGATGGTTACAATCCAAAAGCGGACGGTTATCTTCGATTCGTGGAACAACTGGTCGGGCTTGGTAAACACGACCCGGCATCCCGGCTCCACCAAGTCCATACTCGTGCGGAAGTGGTCGTGTATGGGAGTCCGCTTGAAAAGGCGTTGTTTCACTCCGTGCCGCTTGCCCGCCTTGTAGTACACCCGTTGCAGGATGACCGAGAGGTTTTCCACCAAAAACACGCCGCATAGGATGGGTATCAACAGCTCTTTGTGGATGATGATGGCCAGCACGGCGATGATGCCGCCAATGGTCAGGCTGCCCGTATCGCCCATAAATACCTGGGCCGGATAGGCGTTGTACCACAGAAAGCCGATGAGCGCGCCGATGAAGGCGCAGACGAATACGACCAACTCCTGCGAGCCGGGTATGTACATAATGTTGAGGTAACCGGCGTACTCGATGTGGCTGGACACATAGGCCAATATGCCGAGCGTCACCCCCATAATGGCCGAGTTGCCCGCCGCCATACCGTCCATCCCGTCGTTCAGGTTGGCTCCGTTGCTCACGGCCGCCACCACGAAGATGGTTACGAATACGAAGAGTATCCATCCGGCCGTCTGCGCGTGTTCGCCCAGAAATCCCATCAGGTCGGCATAATCGAGGTTGTTGCTCTTGAAGAAAGGAATGGTGGTCTGTGTGGCCTTGATTTCCTTTGCCGCGTGCACCACTTCCACCTGTCCGTCCGGCTTTTCCACCTCGATGTTTTCGCGGATGACCACCTGCGGGCTGAGGTAGAGGGTCAATCCTACAATCAGTCCCAAACCTACTTGGCCGATAATCTTGAACTTGCCGTGCAGCCCCTCCTTGTCCCGCTTGAATATCTTGATGTAGTCGTCGGCAAAGCCCAGGGACCCCAGCCATACCGTCGTAACGAGCATCAATATCATATAGATGTTACCCAAGCGTCCCAACAGCAGGCAGGGGAGCAGGGTGGCAAAGATGATGATGACTCCTCCCATACTGGGTACGCCCACTTTCTTCACGCCGAAGGGGTCGATGGAAGCGTCGCGCTGCGTCTCGGTAATCTGTTTCCGTTTCAGCAGCCGGATGAAGCGGTCGCCCCATATCGTCGAGATGAGCAGTGCCAAGATGACGGCCATCAGTGCCCGGAAAGACGTGTAGGCGAACATACCTGCGCCGGGGAAATCGTATTGGTCAAGCCAACGGAATAAATAATATAACATCTTGTCTATTTACTATTTAGCAATTTACAATTTACAATTTACCATTCCTCATCCACCCTGTCATTCTGAGCGGAGCCCGTAGGGCGTAGTCGAAGAATCTCACGTTGGCAGTGCAATACTTTATGTGAGATCCTTCGACTCCACTGCGTTTCGCTCAGGATGACAGTATCAATGTTTAATCATTAATCACTAATCATTCATCATTAATCACCAATCACTAATCATTCATTCTTCATTACTCTTGTCATTCTGAGCGAAGCGAAGAATCTTCTATGTGCACCGGGAGATGCTTCACTCCGTTCAGCATGACAGTATAAATGTTTAATGATAATCATTAATCATTCAATAGCCGCCAAGGCTTCTTCCTTGTCGTCGAAGTGGTGCTTTACGCCCTTTATCTCCTGGTACGTCTCGTGCCCCTTGCCGGCTATGAGCACCACGTCACCCCTCTGCGCCATCATACAAGCGGCGCGGATGGCTTCGCGGCGGTCGGCGATGCTTACGGTCTTCATCCTGTCGTCGGGATCCAGTCCGGCCATCATATCGTCGATGATGTCCTGTGGTTCTTCGTAGCGCGGGTTGTCGCTGGTGATGACAAGGCGGTCACTCTGTCGGGCGGCCTCCTTGGCCATCAGCGGGCGTTTGCCCTTGTCGCGGTTGCCCCCGGCTCCTACTACGGTAATCACCTTGCCCTTGCCTTCCAGCACGCCGTGGATGGCGTTCAGCACATTGGTCAGCGCGTCGGGCGTGTGGGCATAATCAATGAGGATGGTAAAGCCCTTGGGCGAGCGGACCGTGTCCAGCCGTCCCGCCACCGGGTGCAGCGTGCTGAGCGCCACTAATACCTCCTCTTCTTTTTTGCCCAAGAGCACCGCCGCGCCAAACACTGCCAGAAGGTTGGCAGCGTTGAAGCGACCTATGAACGGCACGGCCACTTCGCGGTTGTTGAAGTCGAGCAACATCCCTTCGAAGTGAGACTCCAGCACCTTGCCCTTGAAGTCCGCCAGGCTTCGTAGCGAATAGGTATATATTCTTGCGCGGGTGTTCTGGGTCATCACCAAGCCGTTCTTGTCGTCCAAGTTTGTCAGGCAGAAGGCCGCCTTGGGCAGGTCGTCGAAGAATTTCTTCTTCGCCCGCAGGTAATTGTCCATCGTCTTGTGATAATCCAGGTGGTCGCGCGTCAGGTTCGTGAAGATACCCCCCGCAAACCGCAGCCCGCTGATCCGTTTTTGGGCGACGGCGTGCGAGCTTACCTCCATAAACGCATACTTGCAGCCCGCGTCGGCCATCTGTCCCAGCAGGCGGTTCAGCGTGACGGGGTCGGGCGTGGTATGTTCGGCCGGTACGGGTTGGCCGTCAATGTAGTTGCAGACGGTGGAGATCAACCCCACCTTGTAGCCGAAATACCGGAACACATTATATAGCAACGTGGCGATGGTCGTCTTTCCGTTGGTGCCCGTCACACCCACCAACTCCATCTTTTGGGTCGGGTCGCCATAGAACGCCGTGGCCATCCGTCCCGCCGCGTCCTCACTGTCCCGCACTTGTACGTACGTCACCCCCTCCTGCAAGCTTTCCGGCAGGTCTTCGCAGAGGATGGCTTTGGCGCCTCGCTCGATAGCCGCCGTAATGTATGCGTGTCCGTCCGTCTGCGTGCCCCGCATCGCCATGAACAAGTCTCCCGCTACTACTTGGCGCGAGTCGATGTTCACACCGGTTATCTCGATGTCCGTCTCCCCGATGACTTGCACCGGGTGTATGGATTTTAGTAATTCATTCAGTTTCATCTATTCATCTATTCATTTACAATTTAGCAATTTACAATTTACAATTTACAATTTACCATTCCTCATCCACCCTGTCATTCTGAGCGAAGCCCGTAGGGCGTAGTCGAAGAATCTCATGTCAGCAGTGCAATATTTTATGTGAGATCCTTCGACTCCACTGCGTTCCGCTCAGGATGACAGTATAAATGTTTAATGATAAATCATTCATCACCAATCATTCATTCATCATTATCCGTACGGTCTGCCCTTTCACCAGTCGGCTGCCGGCCGCTATGGACTGCCGCCTGACCTTGCCTACGCCGCTCACCTTTACTTTCAGTCCGCGGCTTTCCAGCAAGTAGACCGCATCCTTTGCCCCCATGCCGACGACATTGGGAACAACGTTGGCGGCAAACGTTTTTTCCTTCAACAAATCCTGCTGGATCGGGATGTCCAGCTCCGCCAACACCTGCAACGTCTCGTCCACGTTCCCCGCTTTTACCGCGGGCATCACGTTCGTAGTGCTGTCGATGGCGTTGGCCAAGTTCAGCCGGAGGTCTTTCGCATACACCCGTTCCGCTATCCGGCCGAACACGCTGCCCGCCATGCCGCCGCCCGAGGGGATCCCCCTGTCTATCTGTATGGACACGATGCAGCTGTATCGCGGAGCCTCCGAAGGGAAGTAGCCGCAGAAGCTCACCAAGTGGTTGCGTCTTCCCGTCTTGTAGCCCCCTGCCTGCGCCACCTGCGCCGTCCCCGTCTTTCCCGACACGCTGAACTGCTTGCTGCCCGCGGGCTTGGCCAGGCCGTGGCTCACCACCCGCTGCAGGATGACGCGAATCTCGTCCAGCGTCTTGTCCGAGCAGATTTTTGGGTTGATCACTTCCACGGGAAACTCCTCCACCGTCTCGCCGTCCCTCACGGCACGGGTCACGAAGCGCGGCTTCACCATGCACCCATCGTTGGCGATGGCGTTGTAGAAGGTCAGCACGTTGATGGGAGGCAGCTGCACCTCGTAGCCGATGCTCATCCATGGCAGGCTGGTGCGCCAAAAGGTAGGATCGTCCGCGTCCTTGATGTAAGGCTTTCCCGCGCCCGGCACCTGCAACCGCAACGGCACGTCTAGGCTCATACGCTTCAGCCCGTCGATGAACCGCTGCGGGTCGTCCTTGTAGTTTTGGTCGATGAGGTAAGACACCCCGATGTTGGACGACACCTCCACGATGCGGGTCACGTCGATGACCCCATACCCCCCGCGGTGCCAGTTATGGTCGCGCATCGCGCTGCCGTGCATCATCATCACCCCGTTACCCGTGTCCACCGTCGTGTGGGGCGTTATCTTCCCGTCCTCCAGCGCCACCATGACGGACGCCGTCTTGAACGTCGACCCCGGCTCCATCAACGCGCTGATGGCCAAGTTCTGCCGTTCCCGGTAACTCCCGTCCGCGCCGCGCGACAAGTTGACGATCGCCTTCACGTCTCCCGTCTTCACCTCCATCAGCACCGCCACGCCCCATACGGCCTCTATCTCCTTCAGCTTGTCCATCAACGCCTTCTCGCAGATGTCCTGCATGTCCACGTCGAGGGTCGTCACGATGTCGCAGCCGTCCACGGGAGGCTTGTCCACGATGTTCAGGTATTTGTCCATCACCTTTTGCCGGTGGGTGACGCCCTCTTTCCCCTTCAGCAGCGAGTCGAACGACATCTCCAGCCCGTTCTTTGCCCCTTGGGCGGCGTCCGCGTACACATCCCCCAGCGTGCGTTCGGCCAGCGACCCGAAAGGCTTTTTGCGGCGGTTGTAGGCCAGCTCGTGAAATCCTCCCTTGTATTTGTTCAGCCTGAACACCGGCAGCCGTTTCACCTCCTTGTATTGGATGTACGAGATGCGCTTGGGATATATCAAGTAATTGCGGCTCCGCTTGCGGTATCCGGCTTTCAGGCGGGCTTTGAACCGCGCGGCGCTATAGTCCGGGAATATGCGGTTCAGCCCCTTGCACACCTCGTCCAGGTGCCGCATCAGCGAATCCCCCCCCACCTTGAAGTCCATGTAGATGCGGTATTCGGGCAGCGAGCTGGCCATCAGCTTGCCGTCGGCCGAGAGGATGTTCCCCCGGCTGGGTTTCACGGGCACCCCTTCGCGCACGAAGCGGTCGGCCACCTCCTTCCAATACCCCTGCTCGGCAAACATGATGACCCCCGCTTTCACCACCACGGCGATGCCCGCCAGCGTCAGCAGCAGCACCACGAAGAAGTAACGTGTCAAGATACTCTTTTTCATCAAGCCATTTACAATTTAGCAATTTACAATTTACAATTTAAGTAAGTTTGCAACATTAAATGATAATTTATCGGGCTGTTCATATGGCACACAGATGACACAGATGAGACAGATTTACACAGATTTTAAAGGGCTTCGCCACAGAAAAAAATAAAAATCTGTGGTCATCTCGTTTAATCTGTGTCATCTGTGTGCCATCTAAATTCCCATTTATAGCATAAAAAACATTCATCACTAATCATTCAATCACGTACGGCGGTTGCGTGGCCGTCTGCAATTCGCTCTCGCGTGTCGAGATGTACTCCTCTATCCGCGACTGCCGGCTTCGTTCCATCAACTCCGAGCTGCGAGTCAAGGCGTCATATTTGATGTCCGTCAACTCCTTTTTCAGCCTGTCTACTTCAATCATTTGCCGCTGGCACGTATAGCGGTTATGGATGTAGAAGATGACAAGCGCCATGAGCAGCACCAACAACTTCGTTTGCCGCCGGAAGAAGTCCGTGGCCAGGATGTCGCCCCCGATGATGCCTTTCAACTCCTTAGTCCTCATCCGTCCCTCCTGTCTTTTCCGCTATCCTCAGCTTGGCGCTGCGCGAGCGCGGGTTCCGCTCCACCTCCTCCTCGGTGGGCACTATCACCTTGTTGTTCACCGCCCTCAGCGGGGCATGCGCCCGGCCGTAGAAGTCCCGTTCCGCCTTGCCGTTCACGTTGCCCGTCCTTATGACGTTCTTCACCATGCGGTCCTCCAGCGAGTGGTACGTAATCACCGCCAGCCTTCCGCCGGGGCGCAAGGCCCTCGTGGCCGCTTGCAGCATCTCCTTCAGCGCCTCCATCTCCTGGTTCACCTCGATGCGCAACGCCTGAAACGCCTTGGCCAGCTCCTTCTTCTCGCGTTCGCGCCCCAGCAGCGGGCTTACGATGTCCACCAATTGGCCGATGCGCTCTATCCTTTGCCCGCTTCGTGCCTTCACGATCGCCGCCGCCAGTTTCCGGCTGTTTTTCAGCTCCCCATACAGGTAGAACACGTCCGCCAGCCGTCCCTCCTCGTACGTGTTCACCACGTCCGCCGCCGTCGTGCCCGCCCGTTTGTTCATGCGCATGTCCAGCAGGCCGTCAAAGCGGAACGAGAAGCCGCGCCCGCCGTCGTCCAGGTGGTGCGACGACACCCCCAAGTCCGCCAATATGCCGTCCGCCTGCTCCACGCCGTGGTAGCGCAGGAAGTTGTGCAGGTATCTGAAGTTGCTTCTCACGAAAGTCAGTCGCGGGTCGTTTACGATGTTCCGTTCCGCGTCCTCGTCCTGGTCGAAGGCCAGCAGGCGCCCGTCCGGGCCCAGGCGTGAGAGTATTTCACGCGAGTGTCCTCCGCCCCCGAAGGTGACGTCCACATAGACTCCATCCGGCCGGATGTTCAGTCCCTCCACGCTGGGCTTCAGCAGTGCCGGGACATGGTATGGGGTTGCTTCTGCGCTCATAGTTGTTGCTTTTTGAATTCGAGCGTAAAAGTACGTATTTCTTTTCGATAAATTGCAAGGATTTTAAGAAAAAACACCAACAAGTTTTCAACAGTCTTAATATGCTTGTTTGCAATGCTTTCTGAGCGCTTGTGAAAACGATACTTTAAGTCACGATTCTTTTTTATGCTTGCTTGTCCGCTGGGTGCTTTTTCCGTACTTCTTCCCTGTAAGCTCTGGGGGATACTCCCAAATGTTGGCGGACATATTTGCCGAAAAAAGAAAGGGTCGGAAAGTCCAGTTCAATGGCAATCTCCTTGATGCTTTTTGAAGTATGCGTGAGGAGGTATTCGATATCCTTCACCATGTAGAGGTCAATAAGGTGCGAAGGGCTTTCCTTTGCGATGCTTTTGCATACGGCGGCCAAGTATTTGGGGGTAACATGCAGGCGGTCTGCGTAATAGTTTACCCTGCGGTTTTTGGGATACATGGAGATAAGTAAATCTATGAAGCTCTTGAAAAGGTGTTCGCCTGAAGTGAATGGGCGTGGAGTTGTTTGTATCAGTCTGTCCATGGCACTGCGCATATCGTAAAAGAAAGCGGCTATAAGTCCGTCGATAATCTCCTTACGGTATTTGGACGGTTGTACTGCTTTGCGGCACAACATATTATAATAGTGGCAAAACTCTTCCACTTCATCGGAAGACAATGACATAAAAGGGTGTCTCTCAAAAAAGAGCCGGACATCCCAGTTGTTATTGGTCATCATTACGATTCGCTGGATATAGTCTGCCGTGATGCCGATGCAATGGCACTTGAAGTCGCTGCTCATAAGCGCATTGTTCAAGATAGAATCTGGCGTACAGACAAACAAGTCTCCTCGCTCGGCCGTATAAGGGTTTCCGTCAATATCAATCGATGCCTGCCCTTGTGTGCACAATACGATGGCGAAGAAGCTCGTCTGTATCGTTTTGTCCAGTTTGATGTCGCCCCAATCATCCCAAAGCGCCAAGTTGCCGTCATTATAGGTGGCTGTATTTATAATTTTAGGGTCGTTTAAGTCTTTTTTCTCGCCAATCATATTCTTTCCATTTTAAGTTGATACTGCAAATTAAGCCATTTTTTCGCAGACGAATATGTTCTATGGAGCACAAATTGTGTTCCGTATGAAAACGTGTTTTTTCAGGAACGAAGCGACAGGGTATAAGATTAATTTTCTATCTTTGCACGAAAGAGATAGAAAACCATGAACAACAAGATATACATCTTATTATTGACTTTCGTGCTGGTGCAGCTTTGCATGACTATTCAGGCACAAGAAGAAAAGGCCGTTCCTCGCATTGTTCCTGCCGATGAACGGACGGAATTGTATTTGCCCTTGTTGCAGGACAAACGGGTAGCTTTGTTGACCAATCATACGGCTCAGGTAGGCGACCGTCATCTGTTGGACATGCTCTTGGAGAAAGGCGTTCAGGTCTCGGCTGTCTTTAGTCCTGAACATGGCTTTCGGGGTACGGTAGAGGCAGGAGGAAGTGTCAGAAGTTCGTTGGACGAAAAGACGGGCGTCCCCATTTTGTCGCTTTATGGAGGTGGGCGCAGCAAAGGGCCTGCTGAACGGGATATGCGGAAGTTCGACTTGGTGGTGGTGGATTTGCAAGACGTAGGTTTGCGTTTCTATACCTATTATATAAGTATGTATTATATGATGGACGCTTGTGCCGCGTATGGCAAGGAAATGTTGGTGTTGGATCGTCCCAATCCTAACGGCTTTTACGTGGACGGCCCGACGTTGGACGTTTCCCGCTATAAGTCGGGTGTAGGAATCTTGCCCATCCCTGTGGTACACGGTATGACTTTGGGGGAACTGACGCAAATGATAAACGGAGAAGGTTGGTTGTCGGGTGGGCGGATATGTAAGCTCACCGTCATTCCTTGCGCTCATTATACGCATCGTTCGCTCTATCGTTTGCCGGTGCCTCCTTCGCCCAATCTGCCTAATATGCAGGCCATCTATCTTTATCCCAGTTTGTGCCCTTTCGAAGGAACGGTAGTCAGTTTAGGGAGAGGCACGGACAGGCCTTTCCAAGTCTATGGACATCCACAAATGAAAGGGTGTCCCTATCGTTTTACGCCCCGCAGTGTAACGGCCGCCAAGAATCCGCCCCAATGTAACAAGTTGTGTTATGGTTTCGACCTTTCCCGGCTTTCTCAAGACAGTATCCGCCGGCGTGGATTCGACTTGAGCTATGTCATAGACGCCTACCAAAGACTTGATATGGGTGACCGATTTTTCACTTCTTTTTTCGAATTGCTCATTGGCGTGGATTACGTGCGGAAGATGATCATACAAGGATGTTCCGCAGAGGAGATTCGGAAACGGTGGCAAGAAGACGTGCGGAAGTTTAAGATACAACGTAAACCCTACTTGCTCTACGAAGAATGAAGAATGAGGAATAAATCTCTGTGCCTCTGCGTCTCCGTGTTCAACCCAAATCGTAAATTGTAAATTGTAAATCGTAAATTGTAAATAGTAAATAGTAAATAGTAAATAGTAAATCGTAAATCGTAAATCGTAAATCGTAAATCGTAAATCGTAAATCGTAAATCGTAAATCGTAAATAGTAAATTGTAAATGAATATGTCTACTCCTTGGATTATTCTGACAACCATTGCCTGCTACTTCGCCCTGCTCTTGTTGTTATCGTGGATAAGGGGGCGTAAGGCTGACAATGCCGCCTTTTTTACCGGAGGGCGTGGCTCTTCGTGGGGAATGGCTACGTTGGCTATGATAGGGGCCACTATCTCCGGGGTGACTTTCATATCGGTGCCGGGTGCGGTAGGCACGGGTGGATATGCTTATATGCAGATGGTTTTGGGGTTCTTTGTGGGTGCCGTAGTGGTAGCGTTGGTGCTTATTCCTCTCTTCTACCGGATGAACCTGACCAGCATCTACGGCTATCTGGAACAACGTTTTGGAGGGACATCCTGCCGTACGGGAGCTTGGATATTCTTTGTCAGTAAAATGTTAGGGGCATCGGTACGTTTTTTCGTCGTGTGTGCTGTGTTGCAACCTTTGGTATTCGAGCCTTTGCATATACCGTTCGCCGTAGGGGTTATCCTTACAGTAGCCCTTATTTGGCTTTACTCATTCCGTGGCGGAGTTAAATCTATGATTGGGACAGATGTGCTCAAGACGGTATGTTTGGTCGCTTCCGTCGTTTGTTGCATCGGGTATATCGCACACGGTTTACATTTGAATACGACTGATTTGCCTTCTGTCATCGCTCATCATCCTACCAGCCAAATATTCTTTTGGGATCATCCGGAAGATGGACGTTATTTTTGGAAACAGTTCTTGGCGGGTATCTTTCTGATGATAGCCACTACCGGGCTGGATCAAGATTTGATGCAGCGCACCTTGTCTTGTCGCAATCCGCGCGACGCTCAAAAGAATATGGTGCTTAGTGCATTTATACAGATATTCGTGATTGGCTTGTTTTTGGTGTTAGGTACACTGCTTTATGTTTATGCCGAGGCTCGCTTCCCGGAAGAAGAAATTGCGGGTGACGCGCTCTTTGGACGGGTCGTATGGGATG
Organism: uncultured Bacteroides sp.; assembly: GCA_944320735.1. Classification (GTDB taxonomy): domain Bacteria; phylum Bacteroidota; class Bacteroidia; order Bacteroidales; family Bacteroidaceae; genus Bacteroides. The sequence continues at coordinate 16,247 of CALUIQ010000125.1, forward strand.
TGGAGTTCCCCGTTGCGGTAGGCATTGTCTTTATTGTAGGGTTGATATCCGCAGCCTATTCCGCCGCCGGCTCAGCCTTGACGGCACTGACCACCTCTTTTACAGTGGATATCCTGAAAGCTGACCGCACTCAGGGCGAGCGGGATTTGGCGTTGACTCGACGATTGGTGCATATGGTTATGTCGTTGCTTATGGCGTTGGTCATAGTGGTATTTTATGAACTGAATAATGACAGTGCCATTAACGCCGTTTACAATTTGGCGGCCTATACGTATGGCCCCTTGTTGGGAATGTTCTGTTATGGGTTGGCGTGTCGGCGCCCGGTGCGCGACCGATGGGTACCTGTCGTGGCGGTTTTATCACCTTTGTTATGCTACATCCTCCAACGGAATAGCGAAAATTGGTTCGGTGGGTGGCAAATCAGCTTTGAACTACTTATTATCAACGCCGCAGTCACCGCCATCGGACTGGCCTTTATCAGCCGAAAGCACATAAATCATTAGCACATTAGCATATTAGCATATTATGAACATTAGCACATTAATAGAAACGTCTACTCAAGCTATTCGTGCGATAGCCGAGCAAGCCCGGGAGGATTGTGTCATACTGAGTACTACTGCCTCGCCGGTACATTGGGGGCCATTTGCTTTGGAGCGTATGAAGCAGATTCTCTACGATTCGGGAGCTGGTTGGGTCTACGCCGATTATCGGGAAGATACAGGAGAAAAGGTGGAAAACCGTCCACTCATCGATTATCAGAAAGGGTCGTTGCGTGATGATTTCGACTTCGGCCGTCTTTTATTGATACGTACCGAGGCCTATCAAGAGGCCTGTGCACGAATGACCGGAGATTATACTTATGCCGGGCTATACGACTTACGTCTCAAGCTGTCCGAGCGATGGCCCATCGTACACATCAACGAGTACCTCTATACAGTGGGGAAGGACCGGCAGCAAGCATCCAACCAGTTCGCTTACGTAGATCCGCGTAACCGGGCATATCAGTTAGAAATGGAAGCTGCCTGTACCGATCACCTACGGGCAATTGGCGCATGGCTGAAACCAGACTTCACTCCCGTAGACTTGACTGAAGATTCATTCCCTTGTCAAGCATCGGTTATAATTCCTGTCCGCAATCGTGTACGGACCATCCGCGATGCCATCCGGTCAGCTCTTAGCCAAGAAACTGATTTCGACTATAATCTGATTGTTGTGGACAATCATTCCACTGACGGCACCACAGAGGCGATTCGGGAATTTGAGGCAGACCGCCGTCTTGTACACATCATCCCTGAGCGAATTGATTTAGGAATTGGCGGCTGTTGGAGTCAAGCGGTGCATCATAAAGCATGTGGTCGCTTTGCGGTACAGTTGGATAGCGATGACCTTTACAAAGACAGCCATACATTACAGACGATGGTCGATGCTTTCTATCAACAACAATGTGCGATGGTAGTCGGCGCATACCTTATGACAGACTTTCACTTGAACACTCTCCCGCCGGGACTTATTGACCATCGGGAATGGACGGAGGAGAATGGGCGTAACAATCTGCTGAGGGTGAACGGAATAGGAGCTCCCCGGGCGTTTTATACGCCTTTGTTGCGGCGCATCAATGTTCCTAATGTCAGCTATGGTGAAGATTATGCTTTGGCGTTGCAGTTCAGCCGTCGTTACCGGATAGGCCGTGTGTACGAACCTGTGTATTTGTGCCGCCGCTGGGAGGGCAATTCTGACGCCGCTCCCAGCATAGAACTCTCCAATGAACGAAACTTGTATAAGGACCGATTGCGGACGTGGGAGTTGCAGGCGCGCATCACTTTCAATAATAAGTATTGCCTATGAATGACGCAGCCCTCCAGTTGTACCACGAGCAGTTGAGAACATGGAAAACTGCCTATGTTAATTATCAAGCTTTATCCTTAGTGCAGACACGGGAAATATCGGTAAACGACATTTGCTATCGGATTCAGTATAATGCTGCCCGTATTGTATCCTCGGATGCCAAAGTCGATGCTGCTTCCATCGCTCGGCGTCCTTGTTTCCTCTGTGCGTCTCATCGGCCGATAGAGCAAAAGAGTATTCCCTTGTTAGGGCATTATGAATTGTTGGTCAACCCGTATCCCATTTTCCCGGAACATTTCACTCTTGTGGAGAAGGCCCATGTACCTCAACGTATCGCGCCTCGTATGGCCGATATGTTACAGCTGGCATATCTGTTGAGTCATTACACCGTCTTTTACAACGGCCCCTGTTGCGGTGCGTCTGCTCCGGATCATGCCCATTTTCAGGCTGGTACCCGCGGATTCCTTCCGATAGAAGACGTTTGGCGGCAACAGATAGACAAGGAATTGGCAAAGATGGCCGGCGCCACACTCTATTGTTTGGCCAATACGCCGCGTGCCACACTGGTGATAGAGGCCGACCAAGTAGAAGCCGCTGAACGGATGTTCCATATGGTGTACCAAGCGTTGCCTGTACTTCAGGGGGAGGAAGAACCCCGGATGAACATACTGACATTGTTTCGAAACGGTCACTGGGAAATCTTTATTTTTCCCCGTTCCAAGCATCGACCGGCCTGTTACAGTGCGGTAGGCAAAGCTCGCCTGTTGAGTAGTCCCGCATCGGTAGACCTCGGCGGTGTGTTTGTTCTTCCCCGCGAAGAGGATTTCCGAAAGATAACGGCTCCTGACATTACGCAAATATTAAGCGAAGTCTGTTTACCATTGACCGAATTAAAAATGAAATGAATCAGATGAGAACTGAACCCGACATACAGGTGGGAATACTTTCCGCACCCAGCATTGAATTTACGTTGTCTACACCTTATCGTTTACAAGGTCAAATGCTGGAAGGGCCGCAGAAAGCCGTTTATGCTAATGGGCATATCTTGTTAAATGGACAATCCTATAACGATTTGTTCTTTGAACCGGCAATCCCGGCACGGGCTTCTTTTATATTGCATCGTGTCACCATTGGCATCGGCTTTCATTGGCAACGTGATGAAGTCCAACATTTTCAAGGGGCTTTACATATCATCATAGAGGAGGGGAGATTGACCGCTGTCAACATCATTCCGGCAGAGGCCTACTTGGCAAGCGTCATATCCAGTGAGATGAAAGCTACCGCTCCGATGGGATTGCTCAAGGCGCATGCTGTGATTTCAAGAAGTTGGTTGTTGGCCAATCTGGGCCATCGTGCAGAACCGCAGCAAAAGCCGGACGGCGGTTTGGTATGGTACGAGCGAACTGCCCATACCCATTTTGACGTTTGCGCCGATGATCACTGTCAACGGTATCAAGGTATAACCCGTGCAACGACCGAACAGGTAAGGCAAGCCGTAGCCGAGACTTGTGGTGAAGTGCTGACGTACGAGGGGCAGATTTGTGACGCTCGTTTCTCCAAATGTTGCGGAGGTGCTTTTGAGGAGTTTCCTTATTGTTGGGCGGATATACACTATCCTTATTTACACCGAGGCCGGGATTGGCGCATCGGGAAACAGACGGTTTCTCTTCCTGACTTAACTCGGGAAGCCGAAGCTGAACGCTGGATACGTTCCGCGCCTCCCGCTTTTTGCCATACGGCCGAACCGGGACTTTTGGCCCGTGTGCTGAACAACTATGACCAAGAGACTTCGGATTTCTATCGTTGGCGGGTGGAGTACGGGCAGGACGAACTGGCCGCTTTGATACGTGAACGCTCGCGGACGGACTTCGGCCGTATCGTTGACCTAATCCCTGTAGCGCGTGGCACCAGCGGCCGCCTGTGGCAACTGAAAATAGTAGGCACTCAGCTCACCCGTATCATTGGAAAGGAACTGGAGATACGCCGCACGTTGTCACCGACTCATCTTTATAGTTCAGCTTTCGTGGTCGATAAGACGGATTGTCTTCCGGATGGATTGCCCGGACGTTTTATCCTGACCGGTGCCGGATGGGGACACGGCGTGGGCTTGTGTCAGATAGGTGCTGCCGTTATGGCGACTCAAGGTTATAATTATCGTGAAATTCTGCACCATTATTATGCAGGAGCGGATATAGAATGTATTTATCAAGCTAAAAATTCGCAACTATGAGACATCCTACAAACACCCGACAGATTTCTCCCTGGTCTTGGATACCTACGTTGTACTTTGCAGAAGGACTGCCCTATGTGGTGGTAATGACTTTGTCCGTGATTCTCTATAAACGTTTAGGGCTGAGCAATGCCGAAATAGCACTCTATACTTCTTGGCTTTACTTGCCTTGGACCATCAAGCCCTTGTGGAGTCCCATTGTAGATTTACTGCGCTCCAAGCGTTGGTGGATTGTCGCTATGCAGTCGCTTATAGGAGCCGGTTTGGCCGGAGTCGCTTTTTTCATCCCTACAGATTGGTGGATACAGGCATCGTTGGCCTGTTTTTGGGTGATGGCTTTCAGTTCGGCCACACACGACATTGCCGCCGATGGTTTCTATATGACAGCTCTTCCCACCGAAGGGCAGTCCCTTTTTGTAGGTATACGCAATACTTTCTATCGATTGGCCTCCATATTTGGCCAGGGCGTACTGGTTATGCTGGCTGGGTGGTTGGAGGTACACACCGGCAATATCGCTTTGGCATGGAGCCTGACATTCTACTTGACAACCGCCTTGTTCATCGGACTTACTGTTTGGCATGGCTTTGTCTTGCCTCGCCCCATAGGTGATAGCCATCGGCCTGGTTTGGCGGTTGGAGCGTTGGTGCGCGAATTTGGCGGCACGTTTTCTTCGTTCTTCCGAAAAGGAGATTTAGGGTTGATACTTTTCTTTTTGTTGACCTATCGCTTGGGTGAGTCACAATTGGTCAAGATTGTATCTCCATTCCTGCTGGATCATCCTGACCAAGGAGGCTTGGGGTTGAGCACTGCTACCGTAGGAATGATATACGGCACCGTAGGTGTGGTTGCATTGCTGATTGGAGGCATTGTGGGCGGTTGGGTGGTGTCGCGTCAAGGGCTGAAACGCTGGATGCTGCCTATGGCTTTAGCCATCAATCTGCCGGATTTGCTCTATGTTTACTTGGCTGTCGCCTTGCCACAGGATGTATGGGTTATCACGGGCTGTGTAGCTATCGAGCAGTTAGGGTATGGTTTCGGTTTCACGGCTTACACATTGTTCCTCATCCACATAGCCGCTGGGCGACACCCCGCTGCTCATTATGCCATTGGTACGGCCTTTATGGCTTTAGGGATGATGTTGCCGGGTATGCCTGCCGGATGGATACAGGAACAGTTAGGTTACACGTGGTTCTTCATTTGGGTATGCGTGTGCACCTTGCCGGGCATTGTGGCGGCTGTATGGGCGGCAAAAAAAATAGAAACGACTTAAATGATTACATATAATTATGGTGTACTTACTTGCTGATAGTGGCTCGACGAAAACTGATTGGTGCTTGACCGAAAACGGGAAATCCATTCTGCGACAGCAGACACAAGGTATCAATCCCGTATACCAAAGTGAAGAAGAAATAGAACGTTGCATTCAGGGTGAATTGTTGCCTGCATTGAATGGGAAACGGCCACAAGCGTTGTATTTCTATGGGGCCGGTTGTACGCCTGCCTTGACGGAAAAGATGAGTTGTGTTTTGAAGCGCGTCCTCTGCCCGGAGGGTACAGTAGAAGTCTGTTCGGATATGGTGGGGGCAGCTCGTTCCTTGCTTGGCAGTCAGGAGGGTATAGCCTGCATTTTGGGGACAGGGTCCAATTCTTGCCTGTGGGATGGTGAACGTATGGTACAGAACGTGTCTCCTTTGGGATTTATCTTAGGTGATGAGGGTAGTGGCGCCTATTTGGGTAAACGGTTGGTAGGTGATTTGTTGAAAGGACAGACGCCTTCTTACTTGCGCGATGCTTTTGAAGCGCATTACGCTTTGACACCGGCTGATATCATAGAGCGTGTTTACCGCCGTCCCTTCCCGAATCGTTTTTTAGCCTCCTTGTCCCCTTTCATTGCAGGACATCTCCACGAACCATACCTGCGTCGCTTGGTTCTCGATAGTTTCCGTGCCTTCATCGTCCGCAACGTGTGGCAGTATCCCCGTTATCAAGATTATCCCGTATGCTTTACAGGCTCCATCGCCTGGCATTACCGTGAATTATTAGCCGAGGCGGCGCAGGAGGCTGGCATTCGTTTAGGTCGGGTCGCCGTTTCCCCATTAGAGGGATTGGTGGAGTATCATTCTTCTACTCCAACCGACCTTCATCGTTGAAGCTGTAATAGCCACCATCTGTAATGACCAAGTGGTCGATGAGGTGGATGTTCATCGTGGTCGCGGCTCGTTGCACTGCTTGGGTTAGCCGGATGTCCTCGTTGCTGGGGCGGATGTTGCCCGACGGATGGTTGTGTACCAAGGCTATCTGCGTGGCACGCTTGAGGAGTGCTTCGCGCAAGATGGTGCGCACATCGGCAGTCGTCTGGTCAATGCCTCCGCGACTAATCCGCACTTTGTCTATCACTTTGGTGGCTTGATTGAGCAACAGTACCCAAAATTCTTCGGTGGGCAGGTCACATAGCAGTGGATGGAACAAATTGTAAATGTCGGTCGATGAGCGAACTTGCTGTCGTTCGGCTTGCATTTGCAGGTTTCGCCGTTTGCCCAATTCCAAAGCCGCCATAATGGTGATGCTTTTGGCGGGTCCCATACCTTTGAAGCGAGCAAAGTCGCGCACTTCCCATTTGGCAAGTAGGTTCAGGTTGTTGTCGCAGGTGGCCAAGATGCGCTGCATCAGGGATACGGCACTCTCGTCCGTGCTTCCGGAACCAATCAGGATACCTAACAGTTCTGCATCGGTCAGTGCTTCAGCCCCCCTTTGCATCATTTTTTCGCGCGGTCGGTCTTCTTCGGCCCATTGATTGATGTTTAGTTTCTGCATAACTTATTTATAAAAGTTCTTCCGAAATGCTTCAAACTCACCTTGATGGCATACACATCGCCGCCACCAGGCGCGCCAGAAACCTGTACCATAACCGATGAGCTGACTGTAGGCAGCGGCAACGGAATAGATGCCGATGCGCAGACTGTGGTTCTGGAAGGCGGAATCGGTGCACACCAACAGGGCATAGAGCAGCAAGGGCAACAAAGCGTAAGGACAAACTACAGAACCAGCTATTAGTATGGCTGTGCCCAATGTGAAAAGTCCGGGGAGCAGATGTACCAGCTTCAATGAATCGGGATATTTCTTGTAAAGGTTGATGCGGGCGATGCCGGAATTGTGGACTTGCTTGAAGAACTTGCGCAAATCGGTGCGGCGTTTATGATAGACCCATGCGTCTGGGAAAAGGCGGCAACGATACCCTCCCTTGAAAATGCGGATACTGAAATCAATGTCTTCACCAAATCGCATTCGTGAAAAGCCTCCCAACGCTTCGTAAACTTCACGGCGAACTCCCATATTGAAGCTGCGAGGGTAGAACTTATCCAGTTTTTTGCGTCCTCCCCTTATGCCTCCGGTCGTAAAGAACGAAGTCATGGAGTAGTTGATGGCTTTCTGCATATCGGTAAACGACGGGTGTGCACGGTCGGGGCCGCCAAAAGCATCGGCAGGCTCACGCTGTAATTCTTTTTCGACAGCTTCAAAGTAACCGGGCGGTAAGATACAGTCAGAGTCTAATATGATAAGGTATTCACCCCGGCTGCGTTCAGCACCATAATTCCGGCTCTGACCGGGGCCGGAATTGGGCTTATTATAATAGTGTATATCCAAACAACTTTCGTACCGAGCTACCACGTCTCTGCACAGAATGGCTGAACCGTCTTCCACGACAAGAACCTCAAAGTCTTGAAAAGTTTGTTCCACAAGGCTTTGCAAGAGCTCATCCACCTCATCGGGACGGTTGTATACAGGGATTATGACCGAATATTTCATAGAATTTTTGGGCAAAGATAATGCAAACCGAGCGCAGGACAAAACAAACTTGTTTGTTTTTCATGCCGAGGTTCTGCTTATATTCGCTTGTCTTCGGTTCATCCGACAAATACGTAGGGGGTAAATTGTCAATTATCATTTACCCCCTACGCATATTATTGCTTGGCTGTATAAATCTCCTTGATTTCATTTCCCGAAAGCATTCGGTTGTCATACACGCGGAAGTTATCCACGGTCATGTTCGTTGCGTTCAGGGTCACGCTGTTTGACAGCTTCAGACTGCCGCCCATGACGAAGGTTGTGCCCGTGTCGTAGGAAGACTGGTTCCCGCCGTTCTCGTTGAAGTGGTTGGCAGATTCGGTCACGGTGCTTGTGCGCAGCCCGTCCACATAGAGCGTATGGGTAACGGTGGAATAAGCCGTGACCTCAAAGTCGGACACGACGACGATGTGGTGCCATTTCCCGTCGGTCAGCGCGGGATGGGTGAATGCGGTGGCCGCCCCGTATTGGTACCGGTTGTTATAGCGGGTGATGATGAACTTCAAAGCTCCTCCGTCCATGCTGAGCGTGAACATCGGCTCGTTGCCGACAGAGGAAAGTATGTGGAAGATGTGTCCGTCGGCAAAGTCTTTGCCCCAGAATGAGAAAGTCATTTCGCGGGAGTCGATGATAGGGCTGCCTACGTTGAAGGTGGTGTTGTCCGTTCGGCTGAACTTCAACGCCTGCCCGCCTGCCACGCCGTCCACAAACGTACAGTTCCCAAACCCGTCCACGGCATTCTCGGTAGCGTCTTCGTAGTTGCCGTCAAACTTGTAGTAGGTGTAAAGCCCTTGTGCCACGACGGTTTCGCCGGATACGGGCTCGTCGCCGCCGCCTGTCTCCGTCTTGGAGGCTGTTACGGTAATCATCGTTTCCTTGGTCCCGTCGGAGATGATGAACGTGGTGTTCACCGTCTCGGGCATCGATTCACGGTCCAGCTTCACTTGCAACACTTGGTTGCCGCCGGCCGGTACTGCTCCGGAGGTTGCCGACAGGGCGAGGTACTCAGCCGTCAGTCCCGACACGTTGTAGCTTAGTTCGGCGTTGCCCGTGTTGCGGATGTCGAGCGAGAGTTCGGTCAGTTCCGTGCCGAAATCTAAGACAGTAGGTGTTACCGTCATTTCAGCTGCTTGCGTCCGTGGTGAGCAAGACACGGAGATGGTGTAGGAATTGCCAAAAGCCGACAAGGTCACCCGTGCCGTCTTGGCTTCCGACAAGCGGTCGCGGTCTACTGCGAAAACGATGCTTTGCGTGCGCCCCGCCGCAATGTTGCCCGAAGCCGGGCTGGCGGAAAGCCATGGGTTCTCGCCCAAGTTCAAGGACCATTCCGTGGCCGCATTGCCGTTGTTGGTGATGCTGACCGCCATCTCGCTTTGCGTCACGCCGAAGTCCAACGTGGAAGGTTCGATGGTAATCTCTGCCGCCTGCTGTTCCGGTGTCAGTTGTATGTCGCAGTTGGCCGTCTCGCCCACCAAGACAGTCACGCTGCGTGTGTTGGTTACATAGCCTTCTTTGATGAATTGCAGGCTGTAGCTGTCGGCATCCAAGTCGCGGAAGCTGAACTGCCCGTCGCTGCCTGTCACGGTACTTGTGCCAAGCCCTACGATGTTGACCTGCACGCCGCTCAGCGGAGTGGTCGTTCCGTTCTCTGTTACAATGCCTTGGATGTTCCCGTAAAGGGGATCCGCTTCTTCCGTACACGATGTCGCCAACAACAGGGCAGACAGGCATACCACTAATAAATGATAGATTTGCTTCATTGAATATTACTTTTTGATTGTTTTTACTTCATTGATTGTAAATCGGTAGAGGTAGCACCCCTCTATCTGCTCAAACTGTCCGGCAATTCCCGACTCCGGCTTCATGTTGGCGAAGAGGAGGAAATGCCTGCCCGGCACAACGATGCTCTTCTTGAGGTTTTCCCACAACAGGTGCCAGTAGGCAAGGCTTTCCGCATCGTTCACCCGTTCCACGGCGGTGGGCTTGTTCACGCCCTCCCGGTATAAAGCGACGATGACTCCCCGGTGCCGGACGGGCGGGGGAAGGATGTTGACGCGGTAGCATACGATGTCGCCCCGCCGCTTCAACGTCCTGCCGGTACCGTCCGTGCCGATAATGTCCTCCCCGTTATCGTCCACAGAGAGTTCGAGCCGGTCGAAGGTAAACTCCGGCTGCCCCGCGAAGTCGGGTATCATGTAACGTGTCCCGTCCAACGTGGCGAACTTGAATCCCTTTCGGGTGACTCTGAGGCGTGGCATAGAAAAACTTGTTTGGTTATTCCAATACCGGGCAAGCATATCCGTTCACCGTCTCGTACTTCCAACGGCGGTAAGTGGAAGGGTCGTTCTCGTTCACCCAACGGTTCAACTCGTCTACCACGTCTTTGCCGCCCAATTGGATGAGGGTGCAGCTCGAAGAGGAGCGGGTGAAGTAAGAACAATTTTCCTGTTCCACATCACCTGTATCAATAAAGCCTGCTTCAACTCCAGCATTCCCCGCAACATCATTCAGCCAAAAGCAATTTTCTGCGATTGTTGTATAATAACTTTGATCTAATATGCCAGCTCCGGTTATTACGTTGGAATAATTACAGCAGTTGTATAAAATATCATTATGTGATGCTCCTATAATGCCTCCGACATTGGTATCACCTTTAATTTGACCATAATTGGCACAGTTTGTTATATTTTTGGTAAGCCCTCCACTGTGTGTATGTTGTCCGCCTATTAAACCGCCAACGTTTGTATTGCCTGTTACAGAACAATGATTTGCACAGTTGGTAACGGTTCCTTTACGCATATACCCACAAATACCTCCTACATGTCTATTACCTTCAACGGTTCCGCTTGTTTCGATGGAGTTGAATATGATGCCTTCATCTGCATATCCACAAAGTAACCCAACGTAGTATTCGGATTCTGCATTCACATTTCCTGATAGATAAAGATTTGATAAAGTCGCATTTTCAATTCTGCCAAACAAACCTGCATTGTCATTTTGACTTGTAACTCTTAACTCTGTAATTTTTTTGTTGTTTCCATCAAGATTTCCGGCAAAAGGATACCCGTTCTTTCCTATCGGTGTCCAATTCTTATTCGCCAAACTGATGTTGGACTCCAGCCGGAAGTAAATCCCCGCATACGTCGTGCAACTATTCACTTTGTCCGCCAAGAGTTTCAGTTGCGCGGCTGTTTCAATCCGTATCGGGTCGCTCTGCGTACCCGAACCTCCCGCAAAGTTGGAAGCCACGGAAGTACCGTCCCAAATATCAACCTCGCTATCCGTGGTGGTAAACGAAACTTCCTCGCTGTATGCCACACCCGCGCTGTTCTGGGCATAGGCACGCAGGTAGTAAGTGGTCAAACCTTGTAGGCCTGTCACTTGGGTAGAGATACGGTCTCCGGTGGGGCAAACCAACTTTGCGTCATAAATGGTCGCTTCCGATTGCGTGGACCAGCATACGCCCATTTCCGTGATGGTAGCGTTCCCGTCCGAAGTCAGCGTGGCGGTTACGTCGGCTTTGGTCTTACCTACGTTGCTTACGGAGAGGGCTCCCCACGTGGCAAGTTCTACTTTCGTGGTGGTAAACTCTACCGTTTCGCTATATCCTGCGCCCAACTCGTTGACGGCGTAGGCGCGTACATAGTACTTAGTTCCATCTTTCAAGCCTTCCAATTTTGTGCCGAATACGTTGCCAGACGGCTTGCAACTGATGTTTTCCTGCTCAATGGTCGGTTCGGGACTTGTGCTCCAGCAGAAACCGCAGTCGGTTATCGTGCCTTTACCCTCGTCCGTTATCCGGCTTTGCAAGGTAGCGCCTTGGGTGGTGACGCCCGATACGGAGACGGCAGCCAAGGTGGGAAGGCTCAAATCTCCCGTAGTCGTCTTAAACGAAATGACTTCACCGTATGCCGTGCCTTTCTCGTTGGTGGCGTAAGCGCGTACATAGTAATTGTGGTTCAACGACAAACCTTTCAACTCGCTGCTGAAAGAGGCGGGAGTGTCCAATTCTCCTAATTCAGTTTTAGTAGACAAATCGACAGTCAGTTCTTTTGTCTCGCCCCAAATGTGGCCGTGCTGGCCGACTTTCGTGACATTGCCCAAGTGGGTTACTGCCCCGTTGGCCGTGGCGGTGGTACCCGCTACGTTGGTCATTTCGCGGGTCTCGACCGTAGCCAAGGCGGGCAGTTTGGTCGTGGTGAAAGTCAAGGTGTTGCTGTAAACGATACCCTCGTTGTTTTCCGCATACAGGCGGACGTAGTACTTCGTCTCGGTTTCCAACCCGGTGATGGTGCCTTCTACCGCCATCGGGGTACTACAATCGCCCATATCGGTGAAGTTCGATTCTTCCAATACGGGTTCTTCCGAAGCCGATGACCAACAGAAGCCATAGCGGGTAATCTTGGAATAGCCCACGGAGACAATCGTGCCCGAAAGGGTCGCCCCGTTGTAAGCCACGTTCTTCACTTGGTCCAAACTCACTGTGGGAGTGGATTTTACGGGGACAGTCAGTTTCACGGGGACGATAATCTGCTCTTCGCCCACGCTGAAGGTGATTTGGCCGTTGTATTCACCCGCGTCCAATGCGCTGCGGTTGACGGTCAGCGTGATGTAATCTTCGGTCGTTACTTTCCCTCCCGTCTTGCTAAGGCTCATCCATTCGTTCGATACTTGGGCTTTATACTCCAGCGTTCCCTTTCCCCGGTTGGTCAAGGTCAGTTGGGCGGTGGTTTCCGTTTCACCCAAATCTATCTCGGTGGGAGTAATCACCAAGTCCGAGCCGCTGACTTCCATGTGGATGGCAATCTCCGCGCTGCCTCCGTTGGACGTAATGGCCAATGTCTCGGTATAAGTTCCCCGTTTCAAACCTTCGCGGGAAACGGTAACAGTGATGGAAGATATTTCTTTCTCCGTTTCGCCCGCCGTCTCCGAACAGGTCAGCCATCCGATGTTTTCTGTGATCTCCCACCTCAATACTCCGTTGCCTGTGTTGCTGATGTCCAAGGTGAGCGAAGTCGTTTCGGTCTCGAAGTCCAACGCTTCCTTGCTGACACCCAGTTGGGGATGTATCGGTGTAATGGCCTTGTCGGCACGGCTGTCTATCCCGGCTTGCACGGTGATGACCCGTGTGTCCGTGATGTAACCGTCCTTGGTAAATGTCAGCGTGTAGTCCGTCGGGGCCAGCTCGATGAAGGAGAAAGTTCCGTCGCTGCCCGTAGTACGGGTGTCGCCTTGCGGGCTGATGGCTACCGACACTCCGCTTACGGCTCCTCCGGTTTCCGCGTCGGTCACTGTTCCGGAGATGCTGCCATACAAATCGCGTTCGCTTTCGGTACAGCTGCCTATGCTTATCAAACCTCCTACTAAAACCATTAGCAAGAAGGTGATGGAAAAGATATTCTTTCGTTTCATGGTTTAAATATTTTTTTCTATTTCAATATTTATGTATCTCTCATTGTTTATATCTTAGAATCTGTCTTCGCAGAGGGCGGTTGGCCTTTCCGGAAGCCCTTTTAAGCGAAGTCCGGGAAGGTTAGAAACATTCGGGCCTTATGTTTCTAACCTTCGGCCTCTATGTTAGAAACATTCCCGCCTTAGGATAGTAACCTAAAATGGAATAAAATCCCGGAACCTCCGTATTTGTAATATCTATTAACCGTATTCTGTGGGCTATTTATCGTTCAATTTCACAACTTCGATGGAGACTTTCATCAGGTCCGGCATACCCATCCCAAGGCTTGCGCCGATGTAAGTCGGGTCGCATATCAAGTATTTCTGCCCGTCTACCAATACGTAGTCTCCCCGCGTATGGGGATTGTCGAAGTGTACGGCTGTGGCCAAGTGCAGTCCCGGATAATATAGCAACACGACTTTCATACCCAACAGGCGGCGTACCAGTTGGGAGAAGAGAATGGCGCGGTCCTCGCAGTCGGAATAGGAGGAGGCTATCGTCTCTTCGGGGAAGAACCAGTGTTCGTAGCCGAACTGGTCGTCATCCGTTTTGTATTCAAAAGCGTATTGCGCGAAATGCAGCAACGTGTTGACGGCCTCTTCCTGCGTTTTCCCTTTGAGCGCAGGGGCTATCTGCCGTTCCACGCTTTGCCAAAAGGCGTCGCTCAATCCCGCTTCCGCGTAATAGTTGAAATTCACGCAAGGGTAGGAGGACAGGAACCGGCTGTAGTCGGCGTTGTATTGCAGGTTGTAACTCCGTTGCTTGTCTTTCAACACTTTGGTCACGACATTCTGGCCTAATGCGGGTGTCCTGTCTAAGGACATGTCGAAACGCTTGGTCGCACCTCCATATTCCATGCGGCAAGTCCGGATGGAAGTCAAGTCCTTGTGTTCGGAGTTGACCACCGTGTAAACGACTCCTTGCTCGTCGCCATAGCGGAAGAACATGGTGTTGGTCACTTCGCAGTTGAAAACAATCAGCGGCAACAAGTCCTGCCGCACACGGCCAATCTTCGCGCGGTAACCTAACTGGTTCAGCGTGAATACGGCAAACACGACTTGTTCGTTGGCGGTTCCTTGTGGAAAATAGGCTTTGAAGACTCGGTTTATCAGTTGGTACATTCCCCAATCGTTCAAAGACAGTTCATCCTTGTATTGCTTCACGCTGCCGACCCACTCCGTATAAGGGAGCCGTGAAAGGCTGTTCCAATAGGCCGCTACGGATTTCTCGTCCACACTGCGCAGAGGAGGCAATGCGTAAGAGACTCTCCGCAAGGTGACTGTTGTGCCGTAAAAGTCCGCTTTCAGTTGGGGGATTTCCATCGGGATGGGGGTGAGTTTTCTGCGGTCGTCATGGGTAGGCGGCACAGGCTGGGCAGGCGGCTCTATTTCTCCTCGCACCGGATATCGCATAGGGTTCGGACGAGGGTCGCCCGGCACGTAAGTATCGGGAGGAATCGGGTTCTTGATGGGCGGTTCTTTCTTGGTAAGCGGATAGTCCGGCCACACTTCCGCCAAGTAACGGCCGAACTCCCGGTTGATAGAGTCGTTGTACGCCTTGAATCGTTCTTCTTCCGTTCGGACATATTCGTTGAATGCCGCTTCCTGCTCCCGAGCATACTTTTCGAAATCATCTTCCGTCTGACAATAAGTACCCGTGCAAGTTAGAATCAGTCCTAATAACAGCCAACTTCGTTTCATGACGTCTGACGCTTAAAAGTTCAACGACAGGGCGATGCCTCCCGATTGGGATGCCGCATAGGGAGAGATGCGTAGTTGTGCGTCTCCCAGCATAACGGCTTTCCGCTTCCCCTTGGCGGCGATGCCGTCTATCACGTTCCATAGATACAGGGCGGCGGCACCCGCTATCAGGCCGTTGCGGATGTTGGCGCAGTTGTCCGCCTTATTGCCGTAGGTCTGCATTTTGTGCGCGTCGTGGGTGGAGTTGAATTTCGACTCATACGATGCCCGCATGCTTTCTGCTATCACGATGCCCGTGATGCAGGCCGCTTCGCCGACGATGAAGAATATGCCTTTTCCTTTGCTGCCTTTGTGCAACTGTGCCCAACCCGGCACGAATACACGGCCGGAGAAGGGGTAACGTCCCGTGATAGACGCATTATACTCTTTGAGTTTCTTGTCAAAACCGGAATCCTGGAAGTTGCGGGTGTCCAATGAGTAGAAATCATCCGCCCCGTTCACGTTCCGTTGCACTTGCACCAAGATATAGATTTTCAGTCGGCCGCCGCTCAGCGCAATCGGTTCGGTGGCACTGACGATACGTCTTTTCATGCGGTTGAACTTCACGACGGCGTTGATGCCTTTCGTGGCCACGTCGTTGATGTCCTGCTGCGTGATGCCTACCACGCCTAATTCGTGAAACGACTTCTGCAAGGCATCCGCCCATGCGGCGTTCACGGCTTCCTGTTCATTGTAACCTTCGCCTACGCCCCAATTCAGGAAATAATTGGCACCGACAGGCGGAGTAGGGGCTGTATAGGCCCAATAAGGGCGCAACTCGGTGGATGATTGGGCGAACACGTTCACCCCTATCCACAAAACAATCAGGGTAAATAAAATGTTTTTCATTCTTCTTTGTTTGAGAGGCAATTAAACGACTTGAAATTCGGAATCACACGCACGTCTTTGGCCACTTGGCAGAGGATGTAAGTGCGGTACCCGCGGCGTGTGGTCAGTTCCACCGTGTGTTGGCATACCTTATTAATAGGAATTTTTACATAGCGGTTGGCTTCCACCAATAGGCTGTCTCCTTCCAGTTGTTCGAGCTGTTGCAAGTTCAACGGTACACCTATGGCCAAGGCACTCTCCAGCACAGCCATGGCGAATGCTTTTTTATTGGCAGTTTCCTCGGTCAATCCGGTACCCTGCGATACCCGGTAATAATAAGTGTCGCTTGCAGGTGGGGGAGTCTGCACCCATTGGGGCAGAACATCCTGCCCCAACGAGGACAAGGTACAAGCGGTGAATAGTGCAAGTAATAGAATTTTTTTCATCTTTTTTATGTGACGCGTTATTTCATGGCATCCATTTCTTCCTTTTGCTTCTTGGCGCCTTCCTCCAATTGGGCGTCTATCTTTTCGAAGAACTTTTGCTTGTCGTAGTCTACTTTCCGCACTTCCAATTCTTCAGCCAGTCCTTTCTTGGCGTCGTCCAACAAGACATGTACAGCCACGTAGCCCACATAACCGCCCGTGGCGCTTTGCGACAATTTGCGGCATACCACTTGGGCATATTTGTCTATCACTTTGGTGCCGATGGCTTGCGCGCCCCCTTCCAATGAACTTTCGTACATCTTCTTGCTGCTGGGTACGTTCACATCCTTGGAATAATCTTCGATGGCGTTCTTTATTATGCCCACGTAGCGGGAGGCGATGTCAGCAATGGCCACTCGGTTGGCATCCAAAATAGCCCTCGAACGGTCGGGACGGTCTTCGGCAATACCCAGTCCGGCCATATATTCGCCCGGCATGTCGTATGCCTCATCCATACAGAAAGTAAGGAGCACTTGTTCACCGACCGGCATCTTAGGCTGCGTAGGGTCATTTTGAGTTTGTACGGGCGCAGGTGTCTGGGGCACGCTCACTGTAGACTTTCCGCTTCCGCAAGAAGCGAGCAGGAGGGTTGCGAAGATTCCGCCACTTAGCAGAACCGACTTCAAGAAAAAGTTTCGTTTCATGTTCATTACAGTTTAAATGTTGTTATTAAGTTATAAATGTTGCATAAACTTTCAAGCCATCCTTATGAATAATGGTCACATCTGGTTGTGGCGGGGCTGTTTATACTCCTGTCCAAGTAGTGACAATAGCCTGAACTGTAATGGGAACAACTGGAACACCGCCCGCTTGAACTACTGCTTTTACCCAATAGGGAGAGAAGGAAGTAACCTATTATTACAATGATAAGTAGCACGACAAAATGGGCAAGTATCAGGACTGTGGACAATGACCCCAATACATAAACCGCCGCACAAAGGAAAGCGTTACCCCAACCACTTTCGGGTACTATACTTTTGAATATCAATATAACCTGTATCAATTGGCAGATGGCGAAAATAACGAGCACAATAGGTACGGCACTTGGAAAGAAAATGCCTGATACAATTACGGCAATAATTCCTCCTATCCATGAATAGATGCCCCAACGTCTGTCGAAAAAGCCGTTGCTGTTATAAGACACGTCATCCAGCGTGTTGAAAAAGCACATATATTGGTTATAGACCACAAAGCCAAAAACAAGAAAGTCTATAATGGTCCATACCCATCCGACTTGATCCGGAATGCAGAACCAAATGGCATCCGAACCCATAAACGATAGATACACAAGTTCCAGAACAGATACGGATAGGAACAAAATCCAGTTTGTCAGATAGATTCCGTCTTCCAAGGGCTCTTCCCCTCGGTTTTTCCGGATGAAGAACAATGCGATGGACATTCCCAATATGACGATGACTATCCACTTCACATCGTGTTTATGTACCCGCCACGAAGGAAACTTAAATGTTGAAACTGATGGTTTGACGTCAGTGGCAGGATCCTCCACTTTCATTAGATAGTCCGCACTGACATACGCATATCCACCATCGTAGCTGATTTTAGCCCAACCGTTTGTGATGTCATACACTTCCACTTGCCCGCCTTTGTCAATAGTTCCCAATATGGGAGCATCGACAGACGCATGGCTGCGGATATTTAGGAAGGTATTGGCTGTTACCTCATACACTGTGGTTTGCGCATGTGCCCAAAGTCCGATGCTACAGAGGCAACAGAATATCAGCAACCACTGCCAATTCGTCTTGAAAGTGTAGTATAATCTTTCCATAGGTTATTTGCTTTTGATGTTGACCGTAGAAGTGTACATCTTGATACCTTCACACCATATTTCGTAACGGTAATTTCCGGAGAGGTAGGAATTACCTTTACTGTTTCCCCATCCCGGCAGATAGAATACCCCCTTGGTTCCTGTAAGTGTTCTTTTCTTTTCAAATGTATATCCTTCCGGAGAATCTGTCGCTTTCTCCAACGTTCCGTCCGGCTTGAAGACTTTTATTTGCAACAATATGCTTTCCGAAGTATTCATTCGTTTGCTATAAGAGATCTTGGGCTGAAGGTATTGTATGTCGGTGTACAATTGCTTGCCAAAATCGGTTAAGACATTCCCGTCATAATCCGTGTTGGCAAATACGACCGCGGTAATTTCCAATGACTCCGGTGAAAGTTTTTTGTCGACCACATCTATATTGGTTGTATAGATTTTGGCTCCTTCATGCCATATCTCATACCGATAGGTTCCTGCCGGATAGGCGGTGCCCTCCTTGTTCCCCCAGCCCATAATGACACAATTACCTTCTCGTCCGGAAAGCGTGAGATTCTCTTCAAACGTATATTCCTCCGGAGATGTGCTTCCTCGAAGCAATGTGCCGTCGGGTCTGATAATCTTGACTTGCAACTTTAGCGTTTCCGCATTTGCACTCCGTTTCTTATAGGTGATTCGGGGTTGCAGGTATTGTATGTCCGAATACAGTTGTTGTCCATATTCAGTGAGGATCCTGCGATTATAGTCTGCGTTAGCAAATGTCACGGATGAGATGCTTATCGGCCTTGCCGTATCTTCTTCTCTCCTCGTTGTCGGCACATAGGCTTCCCCTTGGCGGGTATAAGAGAATTTATATTTCCCGGCACTTCTTGAATAGGAAACGGATTTGATGTCCCCGCTTTCGGGCGCGTCCTCGTAGTAACGCAGTACGGGAGTTTCGTCTTCCCGGAACGCATAGACCGCGGAACGTCTTTGGCCGGTCGCGTTGTCTTTCAAGATAAAGGCGAACTCGCTAAAGCTGTCATACCCGTCCTTCAGTTGCGGGAAGGTCACACTGTTGGGCTTCATCTCTTTAGCTTTTGTGAAAAGTTGCCATCCGCCGCTTCCTGTGCTCAATCCGTTTTTCTTTATAAAGTCAAGCATCGCCACTCGGCATTTGGAGGTATTTACCATGTCTTTGGCTTCTTCATTGCCCCATACGCCGTCCAGTAGAGCAAAGTCTGTTTCGTTCAACAGATAATCCGATGAAACATAACCTTTTTGTCCGTTGGCTTCAACGTATGCCCATCCACCTTCGTTGGTATATATGGGTAGTTCGGTGCCATAGGGGATGATTCCCAAGCGGTTCTCTCTGTCGACAGATTTGGAAGAGCGTAAAACGAGTTCGTTGGCAAACACATAACCGTGCGGAACACTCTCTACAAGAGTCTTCTCTTGGTAAGCATTGTAGCCAAAGTAGGCTGCGGCGGCAACAATCACTGCAACGATTCCCCAAACGAAACATCCTTTTTTCTTTTTCTTCTTCTTTGTAGGAGGGGTGCGGAGCAGGCTGTCGTACCTGCCGTCATTTCGGGCCATGGAAAGAAGCATGTCTTCAGCCATAGATATCTGTTCTACCCGGAAGGTTGTCCTATAGAGGTAATAGTCGCCTTCATAGAACTCCATCCTCCAAGTACCCGCTTCGCGGAATATGGTTCCATTGTCTGAACCACAACCGTTTATGATGACACTCCCTCCCGTATTCCCCGGCAACGTAGCTGTCCATTTGTAATTTCCGTCCGCGCTTTGAACCGTATTTCCGGAAGGGGATAGAATCTTATACCAAATGTTTTTCGGTGTTGTAGTAGGATAGGTCACCTCGTAAGTGATACGAGGGGTCAGGTATTGCATGTTGGTGCGGAGCGTGGTGCCAAAGTCGCTCAACAAATTTCCCTGAATGTCCCCATCCGCAAATGTGACTCCGGTGATGCGTATGCTCGTCCCCCTTGGTGACGAACTGTTGTTTGTAAGGGGTGTCTCCGGACGAGGTGAAGGTGGCATGGATTCCGTCAATTCCACAAGTCGCTTGCTGAATGCTTCGAACAGTGTTTTGTCTTTTAATCCATATTGTTTGGCGATACCCCGGCACTCCTTGCTGTAAACTATCAGCTCCTTATGATTACTATGGAGTTTGTCGCATTCGCTTAAGAGGTTGATGCAGGCTTCTAACAGGCGGCGGTCCTCTTCGCTCCAATCCCCAAACCAACAAGTCGCAATGAAGTTCAGGGCGTCTTTCTCCGCTTCGTCCAATAAGTCCTCATGGTTGTGCAGATAATTAACCGCAGTGTGAAACTTTATGACATTCTGTTTCAGCAGTTTCATCAAGGCGGTGTTGTCTCCTGTGGGTGGTGCGCTATCTCGTTTTTGTGGTTGCTGCCTGCCACGCGGCGTATGCTCACGCGTAAAGGCTTTCATTCCCTTTTGAAATTGCGTGTAGGTTGCTTCGTCCTTGGTGTACATCTGTCGCGCAATTCCCCTGAACGTCTTGCTCCATTCGATGATGTCCCGATGGCTGGCATGGTATTTGTCGCTATCAGTGAGCGTTTTAATCAAATCCTCACACTCGGCAACAAAATCGGCGTCGAACCGGCGGTCTCGCCAAAAGTCGGCAAGCAATTCTATGGCAGACCATTCGCCCGCCGACAGATTGTCTTGCTGCGATTTCAAGAAACGGCACGCTTCGTTCCACTTGCCGATTTGTTGCTTCAGTATCTTTTCGTCCATGATTCGGTTATTCTACGACAGCTTTGGTTATGATGGCTTTGGATTGATTTAATTCTTCCGCGTTCTTCACGCCTTCAATGGTAAGCGAGAAGTCCAATATGTCTTTTTCCACAAAAGCGTTGACGGAAAGGATACCTTCGTTATCTATGTTGAACGTCACGGTTATCGGGGTTCCTTTGGGCCAATCTTTGGTCAGTTTCAACACTTCGTCATTGCCCACACGATTGCAAAAGCGATCTTCTACTACAAAATCTGTTTCTTCATTCGTAAAATCACTTTCAAAGACTTTCATTGAAACAAACCGTTGATTGTCATACGTAGTATTAAATGTCAATGTACGTTTGACGGGCAATGATGTGTTTGCGAAAATCATATTCTGTACCTTATTCCCAACGATGTCTGTGCCATACGTTTTGCTGGTCACGTTGACCACTACGGCACGGTCGCCTCGCAAAGGCGCGGGCTTGAAATCGCTTTCACCTTCTTCGTAATCTTGGATGGCCTGTGCGTAAGCAGCGTTCATGGCATAAATGGCCGCTCCTTTGGCCACGCACTCATCCGGGTCACTCAATTTGGCGTCACAACCAAACTCCCGGTCTATGCGTTCCTTGATTTGCGGCATTTTGCTGCTTCCTCCCACCAAAAGAAACTCGTCAATCTGCTTGTAGCCTTTGTTTTCTGCAATTTCTATGACCCTGCGGGTAGCGTCAATCGTTTCTTCGAGGCGAGCCATCGTTAAAGAATCGAATATCTCACGTGAGATTTCTATGCGGGCCGATTTCCCTTCGTACTGGATATTGGCCTTTACATTTTGTTTGGCGGTCAATAACTTCTTTTTCTGTTCCGCTTCCAGTAGCAATGTGTATTTCAGTTCCGGAGAACTCTCCAGTGTATAGGAAGTGTGGTTTTGTTCGTTAAACTCTGTCAGCATGTATTCCGCCAAGGCCGTATCCCAATCCACGCCGCCTAAGTGATGGTCGCCTCCGGTGGCTATTACCTTGATGGCTCCCTTGTTGACATTGATAATCGTTACGTCAAAAGTTCCGCCACCCAAGTCATACACTAATACGGATTTCTTTTGATCGGTCTTGACACCATAGGAGATTGCCGCGGCTGTAGGTTCATTGATGATGGCCAACACGTTCAGTCCGGCAATTTCGCCCGCTTGCTTGGTCTGCATGCGTTCTTTGGTGCCAAAATAAGCGGGGCAGGTTATCACCACGTCCTTGATTGGTTCGGGATTGTCCCCTAAATTGTTGGCGTCATCAACCAGCTTTTTCAAGATGAAAGCGGATATTTCTGCCGGGTCATAATGATGAGGAAAGCGGTTGATTGACTTATTGAAACTGTCGTCCACTCCCATTTCGCGCTTTACGAAAACCACCGTCTTATCCGGTTCCGTGGCTAACATGCCTTTAGCTTCTTTGCCTACGATGACATGGTCGGCATCTTCAAAATAGACCGCAGAGGGTGTCGTGGCATCGCCTTCAAAGTTGCGCAACACTACGGCTTGGTCATATTTGTCCACTTGCGAAATACAACTATAGGTCGTTCCTAAATCTATTCCATAAACAGCTCTTGAATTATCCATCACTCTATCTGATTTTAATTTGTGTAACATTCCATTATTTTATGCTCTCGTCCAGTTTGTAGACGGCTACGATAGCGGGTTTCAAAATCTTCCCCGAAGCTATTCCTTTGAAACCGCCATAGATACATTCCGCTATAGTCCCGGCTTTTGACGGGTCGTTTGTTGGCAAACTTCGTAACGCCTGATGCTCTTTCGGCACATAAGGAGAACCTACAGGTGGTTCTGTATAAAGCAGGTCGTATTCGTCTTCAAGCATGTCTTGAATCATCAGCATGTTGCCTTCTGTGTTCTTTAGCAGTTGCGTGAACAGTTCCGCTTGTTCTCCTGTTCCCTCTTTTGTGAAATGCCAGTAAGTCTTGGCTATACGTTCGTGAATCTTGGTGATGTTCTTCAGGAAAGGCTTGGCTTGTTCGGCCTGTATGGCAAGACTGTTTTTGTGCAACTCTTCATGGAGCTCCTTGATGAGTTTGTCTTTGTAAGCCATATCTTCCAGCAGGGTTTTGATTTGTGCCAAAGTGGTCATCACCGTTTCAGTTTCGGCTACAGGCGCTACAGGCGTGGGAGCATTTTCTACTGTTTCATTGGGAAAGGTAATGGCGCCCTCGTGTGGAGCAGACTCTCTCTCACGCAATTGTTCTTCTTTTATCTTTAGTTGCTCTTCTTTCTTGCGTAAGGCTTCCTCTTGGTCTCTCAGCGCTTTCTCTTTGTTGGCCAGCGTCTCTGCCTGTTCGGCCAGTTGACGGCTCGCTTCTTCCATCTTCTGCTCTGCATCTTTGGCTTTCAACGCATTGATTTCTTGCCTCAGAAGTTCTAACTGTTCGGTCAAATCTTTGTTCTTGTTTCCCCAAGGTGCCATGACATTTTCTTTTTTAAAGGTTGAAAATAAAAATAACTTCAAGCATGACACAAAAAAAGCGTGAGTCCGTCCTGTTGTCCGTCCCACGCATCGAGGCTCTAGCATTGCCTATTGTAGTTGAACAGACAACGTCAGAGCCCACGCCGATATGACCGATACACTGAGCCTTGCGGTACACCTATAATTATATAGGAAGCCCTTGTGCCCGAACAGGAATACAGTTCGGGCCGGCAGGATACACCGCAGGCTGTGATGTAATCACACCCGGGGCATCTACCGTTGCTAAGTTCAAGACTACAATTCGTAAATTTGCTAGATTTCGATGCGTCTCAAACAGAGCGTCAAGTAAACGCCTTCAATATGTCTTTTGACTCCCGCTTTCCCGCCCAATGCCCGCTTCGTATGGATTAGCCTGTGATAACTCGTCCACACTTGGCTCGG